>DASTQY010000135.1:0-5859 GCA_035761525.1 Nitrospira sp.
CTGAAAAGTCCTGGAGGTCGGCATCTCGTGTGTCTCCGACAACGCCTAGACGAGGGTTTCCCTCGACGCGCCTAGGCAGTTTTCGCGCTCGAGCCTGGAGAGACGATTTCGGGCGAGATGCCACCTGCCCCTGGTGCCACAGCCGGCACGGTAAAGAAAAAGCGCGAACCGACCCCTAATTCGCTCTCGACCCGGATCTCACCCTTATGCATCGTGATGAAGCTTTTAGTGATAAACAGACCGAGTTGGGCGCCTTGCGACCCCGGCATCGTAGAAGGCACCTTTGAGAACTCATGGAACACCCGATCCAGATGATCGGGCGGGATGCCACACCCCGTATCCGAGACGCAGGTTTGGACCAGGCCGTCCGGCAACGCGTCGAACCGGACTGTCACCAATCCCGTGGGTGGCGTGAACTTCACGGCGTTTCCAATGAGGTTCCAGAGGATTTGCTCAATCTTGTCGCGATCAGCATGAATCATGGGCAGGTGCTCCGGTGCCTCAATGCGGATTTCCACTTGCTTTTCTGCTGCCACCGTTCGCAAGCTTTCAACGACCAGCGTGGCGACCTGGTTGATGTCTAATGACTCGAGCCGGAGAATTTCCTTCTGCATGTCCAAGCGCGACCAATCCAGCAGTTGATTGATGATTCTCGTCAGCCGGTTCAGGTTGTGCCCGATCCGCTCGAGATAGGTCTTTTGTCGGTCGGAGAGCGCCCCGGCCACGCCGTCCAACATGTTGTCGGCAAAGCTGCGGATGGCCGTCATCGGAGTGCGCAATTCATGTGAGGCGACAGAGACAAACATGGTGCGGCGTCGGTCATGATCTTGAAGGCGGTCGTTGGCAACGGAGAGTTCACGGGTGCGCTCTTGGATGCGCTGCTCCAGATGTTGGGTCAGTTGGGCCAGATTGGCATACGTGCGGGCATTGTCGATGGCAGTCGCGACGTGGCTGGCAATGGTGAGCAAGATGTTGAGATCTTCTTCGGAGCACGACTGTTCGCCTCGATCTCCCGCGATGAACCCCAATGTCTGGTTATGGCTCTGCAACGGCACGCACACAAACGACTGCACGCCCACGCGACGTGCGAGCTCGAGGATGGCCGGATGCATCCGATGGGAGACGATGGGTACCTCCCGCGCCAACACCGGCTTCGCGTGAATGAAGAGATCGGCCAGAATCGTTCCGTCTTCCTTGATAGGAACGGTCAAATGACGGGCCGCCTCGGCAATTTCATCCGAGACCCCAGCCACTTGCGCCACGTACGCGACATCACGGTCTTCGTGTCGAAGCATCAGGACCATACGTGAGAAACCGAGGTTGGAGCGCAACAGCTTGAGCACGATATCCATCAGCGCATGCAGATCCAGGGTGCTCGTGATCGCGGCGCTGGTCTGGTGGACCGTCGTGAGCTGGGTGATCTGCTTTCGGATGGTTTCCATGTTGACGCTGATGGCAGCGCTGCGTTCCTGCAGGGCCCGGCTCATGCTGTTAAACGTTTGGGTCAGCTGGCCGACTTCGTCATAGGTCGTCGCCGGGATCGGAGCCGGTGATTCGCCCTCGGCCAACTGGCGGGCGACTGCAGCGAGCCTTCTCAATGGAGTCGTCACCCGCAGGGTCAGGAAATGCGCGCCCAAGATGCCGGCACCAATGAGCAGCGTCGTCAGGACCAGGACGTTACGGATCATGTCGAGGAGCGCACGCTTGACCCCTGCGTCGGTAATGCCGATTTGCAGCACGCCTTGGACCTGGTAGGGGGCGGCGCTCCTTTTCGATTGGATCCGTTCCTCCATTTCAAGCAGAAGCGGGGAGAGCGAGGGATCGGTCGCCGGCTTGCGAAGGACCGGCAACGCGAAATCATAGAGTCGTTCGGTAAGGGCCGAAAGCACCCACATGGTATCGGACGTGCCACCGTCGGGAACCAGGATTTTGTCCTGCGACAGGGCGAGACGCGTGATGCGGGGCATGGTTGTGGGCGTGCGATACATTTCTTCAGCCAACTCTTCATCGGGATAATACCGACGCTCCTGCGAGAAGGTAATGCTTCCCAATGATTCACGGACGACCTTGTTCTGCTGCGCCAGAATGATATGGTCGGCCCCTCGAATCACCACATACACCACATCGTCGACAGCCATCAGGCTTTCAACAAACTCACGAAGTGTGGCTCGGTCTTCCGCGATTAAGCCTCCGTACCGGAACTGGCCGTTGTTCACGACGCTGGTCAAGAGGATCGTGCCTAATTGGTTGAGGTTCTCCGTCATCGAGACCCGCCGTACCTCAATGAAATACCAGCTGAGTGTTGAGCAGGTGAGGATGAGGATCAAGCTGAAGAACACGACGAACTTCGTGCGAAGGCTGCTGAGCGTTCGTGCGTCATTGCCCGGCGAAGTATCCCTGCGTGTCACGTGCGTGGTCGTCATGGTCGATTCAATAGGTCTCATCGATCAAGTGATTCACGTCTTTGGGAAACTCGATGCCCAGAAACCGCGCCGTCTTGAGATTGACGGTGATCTTCAGCCGTTCGACTGGAACGGGTTTGCCCGGAAGCTTCCGATCCCCCTCTAGGATACGCTTTGCCAACAAGCCTGTCTCCCGGCCCACTTCCCCGTAGGACACGGAAAGACTCAGCAGGGCTCCCAACCGGGTGAATTCTGGCGAAAATCCAATAACGGGCACCCGCTTCGCTAAAGACGTTTCCAGGATGAATCCGACGGACTCATTGGTCAGCACCGTCGAATCTGGCACCAGTAACAGGGCGTCCGTAGAAGCCAGAAGCGACCGGAGCTGCTGGGGGACAGCTTTCTCGCTTTCGACAGGGAACTCTTGCAGTTGGAACGATTGCGTGGCGGCCTGCGCGATGGTGTCCTTCAGCTTGGCCTGGTTGCCACCGACCTTGGACAACATGCCAAGGCGATGCAGGCTCGGAAGGAATGCCCGCAAGATCTTGAACTGGCGCTCCGCCGGTATTTCCAGCAGCGTTCCGGTCATATTGGGAGCGGTCAGATTATGCTTGGACGGGTCCAATATCATCATATACACGATGGGAATGTCGACAATCTCGAGCTTGGCCGCCAGCGCGGCTTTCAAGCCCACCGCAACTACCAGCGACGCTTCAGATGCCCGAATTTTTTTGGCGAGCTTGCGCCCCTGTTCCAGATCACCTTGCACGTCATACTCGGAATAAATGGCCCCGGACGGCGCCGTCGATTTCAATCCGGTGATGGCCTGATCGTAGGCACTAATGCCGGAGGATTTCAGGATGGCAATTTCCGCTGCCACTGATGGAGGGATGTTTGAGGCCCAGTACAGGGACAAGCACCCCGCTCCCACCAGCAGGCGGCTCGTGACGTGGTCCGCCCTGTGGACGAGGCGCCCTATAGAGGCCAAGACATTCATCGCAAGCCGGAGGCCTGTCGAGCTCGAGTCAACGTCGTCATGTGAAGTCCTTTGTGCCAGAGTCTCCATTCGGGGCGGGTGTCGCTCGGACGGTGCCCAACACATGCACCGCTTTGCCGGCGTGATCGCGCACAATGTGTCCGGTCCAGATGCAGGACACCATCATACCGTCGGATCTCTTGACGCGATGCTCGAAGATGATGTCCGTTCTGAAGGGATCCAGGACCTGCTTGGCGGCACGCGCCATGACCTCGCGATCATCCGGATGCACCAAGGCGAGCAGTCCACGGTGCGTCTTATGCCCCGGGACAGGCGGCATGCCAAGGAATTCGTCGACCTGGGGTGACCAGAACATGCAATCGGTTTCAATGTCCCAGTTCCAGACCCCGATTTGCTTCGACGTCAGCGCCAGACGGAGTTGCCGCTCATGTGACCGGAGGGCATTTTCTGTCTGTTTGCGTTCGCTGATGTCGGTGGAGATACCACAGAGCGCGTAGGGAATCCCGGCCTGATCCCGGAGCGGAAACTTGATCGAAATATACGTATGCGGTCCATCGAGATGAGGCGCGATCTCTTCATATTCTACCGTGGCATTCCGCGACAATACTTCGACGTCATTTGCGCGAAAGACGTCGGCGAAATCAGGGGGAAAGAGGTCATGATCGGTAAATCCGATGATCCGCTCCGCCTTCAGCCCGAAGATTTCTTCAAAACGTCGGTTGACCAATATGTATCGGCCGCTGGCCTCCTTCACGTAGATGACGGCAATCGTGTTATCGGCCATGTCATGAAGGAGTTGCTGACTGCGAAGCAGCGCGTCTTCTGCGCGCTTGCGCTCCATGATCGATTGGAGAGAGCCGGACATACGAATGACCCTGCCATCGGCATCCCAGATGGCCTGGCCGCGGGCTCTCACCCAGTGATAATCGCCCCATTTGGTAAGCAGGCGATACTCCTCGTCGTAGGGAACCCGGCGTTCGATATGCGCCGTGAGCGCTACGAACACGCGCTCGCGGTCTTCGGGGTGAAGCCGTGTCGCCCAGCTCTCCAACACGTCGGGAAATTCCTCATCGGTATAGCCGAGCATGCTTTTCACGCGTGGCGAAAACCAGATCGGCGTGCGTGGCGAGCTCCAATGCTCGTTTGGCAAGACCCGACCATCCCAGAAGCCGTCGGTCGATCCTTGAATGACCATCTCCAACCGCTCCTCGCTGGCCTTCAATGCCAACTCGGTTTCTCTTCTTGCGGTCGTATCGCGGAAGACCACCACGGCGCCGACGACGTTGCCGGATTCACTGATGGGAGTGCTGACATATTCCACGGGAAAAGCCGTCCCGTCCTTGCGCCAGAAGACTTCGTCCACTACCCGATGGACAAGCCCATCCTGGATGGCGGCATACACAGGGCATTCATCGACGGGATAGGGGGTGCCGTCCGGCCGCGAGTGGTGCAGGATTTCGTGCATGTGACGGCCCAACAGTTCATCCACCCGGTATCCCAACATGCTGGCTCCACTCGGGTTCACGAAGGTCGTGTTTCCCCGGTCATCGACCCCGTAAATGCCTTCTCCGGCCTGGTTCAGAATGAGGGTGTGCTGGCGTTGGAGCTTTTCAAGGGCGTGCGCGGCCTTCTTGCGTTCGGAGATATCGCGAATGATGCCGCTGTAGTAGCTGCCGCTGGCAGTTTTCCAGGTGGCGAGCGACAATTCGATCGGGAATTCTTCACCGGTCTTCCGAAGCCCGTGCAATTCGACCACGGAGCCGATCAAGCGGCCTGTGCCCGTCGCTTCGATCCGGGCCAAACCCCGTTCATGGGCTTCACGGTAACGCGGAGGCATGAGGATCGTCAGCGGTTGCCCAATCATCTCTTCCACGGCATAACCGAACAACCGTGAAGCCGAGCGATTTCCCGACACAATGATTCCACGCCCATTAGCGACAACGATGGCGTCAGTCGCCGACTCGACGAGCGACTGGAACCGGTGCTCGCTCTCGGTCAACGATTGCTCTGCTCGCTCAACTTTGACGGCGAGCTCTTTGACGCCGATCGCGCGCCGAAGGTTTTGTCTGAGTTCCTCTCGGTTATACGGCTTCGTGAGGTAGGCGAACGCCCCTTTCACCAGTGATCCGACGGTGCGTTCTTGGGCGATGTGCGCGGTGACGATGATGACCGGCAGGGATGGATCCCGACGTTGTACTTCTCTCAGGACGTCTAGGCCGTCCCCATCAGGCAATCCGAGATCGAGGAGAATCGCATTGAAACGCTGTTGGCCTACGAGCGCGATCGCAGCCGCACAGGTGCCAGCCACGCTGACGTCATAGCCGTCGTGCTGCAGTAAATCCTGCAGTCCGATGACGATATCCGGGTTGTCCTCCACCACCAGGATGGAGTAACGCCCGCCCGGAATGACCATCACTCCCTCAGCTGAGACACTGTGTAGGTCTCTCTACATACGTAGCG
>DASTQY010000136.1:0-11318 GCA_035761525.1 Nitrospira sp.
CACGAGTCAGACGGCGCCGCCCGAGGAAGTATGTGCGCGAGCCGAACGCACACTCGATCGGGCGGTTGCCGCAGGATTTCCCGCCTTGCTTAGCTCGCAAGGGCAGTACATGGACGACTTCTGGCAACGAAGCGACGTCAAGGTCATGACCAATCCCGTCCGGGCGAAAGCGTCAACGACGGCCGTTCAGCAGGCGATTCGCTTCAATCTCTTTCATGTGTTGCAAGCCAGTGCGCGTGCGGAAAATACCGGCGTTCCCGCGAAAGGACTAACCGGATCGGCCTATGAGGGACATTATTTTTGGGACAGCGAAATTTATGTGCTGCCCTTTTTAACCTACACGGCGCCGCGAATCGCGAAAAATCTCTTGCGGTTTCGCCACGGCATGTTGGACAAGGCGCGCGAGCGGGCGCGACAACTGAACCAACGGGGGGCGATGTATCCCTGGAGAACGATCAACGGTGAAGAGGCGTCCGCCTACTACGCAGCAGGGACCGCACAGTATCACATCAACGCCGACATCATGTATGCATTGAAAAAATACATCCAGGCAACGGACGAGGAGGAGTTTCTCTTCGAAGAAGGAGTCGAGATGCTGGTGGAGACCGCTCGGCTATGGAGGTCGCTCGGGTACTATTCGCCCCTTAAAGGCGAACAATTTAGCATTCACTGTGTCACGGGTCCGGACGAATACAATACCGTGGTGGACAACAATGTGTATACCAATCTGATGGCGAAAGAAAATCTTCTCTACGCAGCCGAGACGGTCGAGCGCGTCAAGCAACGCAGACCGGATCTGTATACGGCCCTGGTGCATAAGACGCGGTTGGAGCCGTCAGAAGTGACGGAGTGGAAGGAGGCAGCCGATCGGATGTACATCCCCTACGATGAACGGCTCAAGATCAACCCACAAGACGATCACTTTTTGGAACAAGAGCCATGGGATTTCGATCGGACACCGGCAGACAAATATCCGCTGCTTCTTTATTTCCACCCGCTGACCATCTATCGCCATCAAGTCATCAAGCAGGCAGACCTGGTTTTGGCCATGTTTTTGCTAGGCCACGAGTTTGCTCCTGACCTGAAACGCCGAAACTTCGCGTTCTATGATCCGATAACGACCGGCGACTCTTCGCTTTCCGCTTGCATCCAAAGCATTATGGCTGCCGAAGTCGACGAGATGGACAAGGCCTTGGAATATGCCAAAGTGGCGACGCTGATGGACCTGGGGGATGTGGCAGGAAATGTCAAAGATGGGTGCCATATCGCCGCCATGGGCGGAGTCTGGATGGTATTCGTCTATGGCTTTGCCGGCTTGCGCGATTACGACGGCGAACTGTGCTTCTGGCCGAGCTTGCCGGAAGTGTTTAACTGTATCCGGTTCAACCTGATCTTTAAAGGCCAAACACTGGAAGTGGATGTCGGCCACCAGGTGACGCATTACACGCTGAAGAGCGGCAAGGGGCTGGCGATCCGCCATGAAGGTCAGGTGTTCCAACTGTCGCCTGGAGCGCCATCCGTCCAACAGCCGAATGGTCGGCCCTCGAAAGATGGTGCGTTGAAGAAGGGCGCATGAATAGCGCTCATCTTAAACTTTTCTTCGGATGAGAAGCACGCCATCCCGCACGGTGAGAAGCACAGCTACCATCTCCGGATCGGAAGCCACCACGCGATTCACTGCCTGAATGGCAGCCGTTCGTTCGTCCGGCGCCGGCGTGACCAGGACGTCTCCATCCCACAACACATTGTCAATCAAGATGACTCCTTCCGGCGTGAGCAACTCTTTCGCACGCAGATAATAGTTCAGGTAGTTCAACTTGTCGGCGTCGATGAAGATAACATCATACTGCCTCTTGAGTGTCCGCATCGTCTCAATGGCCGGGCCCATGCGGATGGAAATCTTGACCCCATGCGGTGAGCGAGCAACATAGCGGCGGGCTAGCGCGGCAGATGCCTCGTCGATTTCGCAGGTGGTCACCGTGCCGTGATCGGGCAATGCTTCGGCAAAACACAGGGCGCTGTATCCCGTAAACGTGCCGATTTCAAGGACGTGGGTCGCGCGGACCAACTGGGTCAGCATTTTCAGTAGGGCCCCTTCCAGGGGACCGACCAACATCTGCGGAGACTCCATGTGCCGATGCGTTTCCGCACGGAGTTCACGGCAGAGCTCAGACTCCTCCATCGAATGTTCGGCGGCATACGCTTCGATCTCTGCGGGAACCAATTCCCCCATAGTCCCTCCTCGGTTTGAAAATCGGTACGGTGGTGCGTACACTGCATGAAGAGACGTCGATTAGGCTCGATCATAGCACGTAGGGCGGAGGAGGCGGTCATCATGAAAACCCTCAGGACACTTGAATCGTTGGCCCGCCGGTTGCTGGAGATCCAGCGTGTCAACAGTGCGGCCTCTGTGCTCTCGTGGGACCAGGAAACGTACATGCCGGCAGGCGGCGGTGCGGCCCGAGCCGAACAGATTGCAACCCTTCAAGGCATTGCCCACCAAATACTGGTTTCGCCCGAGACGGAACGGCTACTCGGCGGTTGGCTCGACCTGCAGACCGGTCTCCCCCTAGAGCAGGATGGCCAACTGTGGGACGAATCGTCTCGCGCTCTGCTGCGCGAAGTGTGGCGGGACTACAGCCGTGCCAAAAAATTGCCGTCCGATTTTGTTATGCAGTTGAGCCGCGAGTGCTCCTTGGCGCAACAGGTATGGGCCGAAGCCAAAGCACAAAACAATTTCAAATCGTTCTTACCCAGCTTTCGAACAGTCTTGTCGCTGAAACGCGAGGAAGCACAGTTTCTGGGATTTTCTGGTTCCCCCTACAATGCGCTGCTGGACTCCTACGAGCCTGGATCAACGGTGGCGTCGCTGGCGCCTCTGTTCACACAGATGAAGGCCCGACTGGTCCCACTGCTCACGAAAATTCAGCAGAGTCGGCTCCAGATCGACGACAGTTTTCTCTATCATGCTTACGATCAGGCGCGGCAGTTGGAATTCGGCCGGTTGGTGCTTATTGCCATGGGATATGATTTCGAGAAGGGCCGGCTGGATCTTTCCGCACATCCTTTCACGACGTCGTTTCACCCCACTGACGTGCGCGTCACTACTCGGGTCCATGAGCACGATCTCCCGTCGTGCCTTTTCAGCTGCATCCACGAAGGAGGCCATGGGTTGTACGACCAAGGCCTCGATCCAGCGCATTACGGCACGCCGCTCGGCGAATCGGTGTCGCTGGGCATTCATGAGAGTCAGTCGCGTATGTGGGAAAATTGCGTGGGCCGTTCACGTGCCTTCTGGCGTTTTTTCTACCCGATCCTCCAAGCGACGTTCCATCATCAATTGCGCGCGGTGAACATGGACCAGTTCTATGCCGTCATCAACCGTGTCAAACCCTCGTTAATCCGCGTCGAAGCCGATGAGTTGACGTACAACCTGCACATCATGCTGCGATTTGAGATCGAGCAGGACCTGATCGAGGGCAACACGAACCCTGAAGAGCTGCCTGCCATTTGGAATTTAAAGATGAAGGAATACTTAGGCGTTTCTCCGTCGAACGACGCCGAAGGCGTGCTGCAAGACGTGCATTGGTCCATGGGCGGCTTCGGCTATTTCCCGACTTACACGTTAGGGAACCTGTATGCCGTGCAGTTCTACGAGCAGGCCAAACTGGAGATTCCACACCTAGAGGATGAAATCGCGGCCGGACAGTTGATGGTCTTGCGAAGGTGGCTCGCTCAAAAAATCCATCGGTGGGGGCGCATGTTTCCGCCTGAGCATCTGTCCCAACGTGTGACCGGCGTCAGTTTAAGTCCGGAGCCATTCCTGCGCTACATCGATCGGAAGTACAGTGAACTGTATCACCTGTGACCGAGCCTTGCGTGAGTGCGCTAGTATCCCATCGCCTGATTCACTCGTGACAGCAGGGCCGGTGGCAATGTGAATTCCGCCTGCACGTCGATGCGCTGAGGCACCAGCAGTGTGGTGTGGAAAACGATGTCGCCAATGGGAATTTTAAATTCCGGATCCTGGGGAGTGCTGAGTTCGACCGCTTCAACAGAGGAGGTAATTGTGCCGCTGTCCTGAGGGCCGTAGGTCGTCATCACCGCCTTGAGAATCTCTAAGATTTTTTCATTGGTCTCAACGCCGGCCACACCCTCCTCGATAAGTGGAAGAACTTTTTCCTGCGTCTGATCGGCAAGAGTAAAGTTCTCCACTCGTTCCTTACGCCGGAGCGAGGTCAGATCATTGTCGAGATCCTTACTGAACGCCCCGTAGGCGAACCGGAAAAATTCGAAATGAAACCCTTTGAGGCCCTTGCCGAACATCTGCAGTTCGCACAAGAAACACAGTTGCTGAAGCTTGACGTCGCTCAACAGTCCATGGGGCTCGGCGAGATGCAGGACATAGAGCAGCAAAGCCCGGTCGACGGTGATCTGGTGCGGTGTGCGCATCTGTTAACAGCCTTACACAAAGTCAGGCGGCGCAGCACTATAAACAGCTCCGCAAAACCGCGTCAATTACACGCCCCTTGACCAAACAGCGCGTTTTCGTTTTTAATGACCACCGGTCGGAGGCGTTCCGCATGGGGTCTGGAAAATTCGCGAAAGAAATGAATGTGCTCAAGGAGCATCTTGGTAAGCATCAGCTCAAGTTTACGCGTCAGCGGGAAATGATTCTGACTGCGTTCTTACGGCAGGAACACATTACAGCCGAAGCCATGTATCATCAACTCGCCAAGACCGACCCGCATTTGGGCCTCGCTACCATCTATCGGACCCTGAATTTGTTTTGCGACGCCGGCATAGCGCAAGCCCGCCATTTTGGCTCTCAGACACAGTATGACAACGTGTCGCATAAAGGTCATCACGACCACCTGATCTGCACAGGGTGCGGCAAGATCGTTGAATTTGAAAATTGCGAAATTGAGAAGCTTCAGGAAGAAGTCGCCACGCGCAACGGCTTCACGATCCAAACTCACCGGCTGGAACTCTACGGCCTCTGTTCTCGCTGCCGTCATTGACGATCGCCGAGTCTTTTTGATATCGTCTTGAGATGGCTTATCAATCTCAATTAAGGACAGGATGACGATCCGCATAGGTTTCCTTGCGTTGGCATGCCTCCTGACCACCTTCCTTCAGGCGGTTTCTGCTCCATCAGCAGAAAAACTCACCGTGTATTCGGGACGCGCGGAACGACTCATTAAGCCTGTGCTGGACGAGTTCAGCGCCAAAACCGGCGTACAGGTGGAGTTGCTCTCTTCCGGAACGGCCGAGTTGGTCAACCGCCTCAAGGCAGAGGGCGATCGCACCCCCGCAGATCTGTTCCTCACGAATGATGCTGGCAGTCTAGAGCAGACTCGCGCGGCCGGTGTTCTGCGCCCGTTGAGCATGGGCGAAGTCGAGCGGGCGATACCTCCTCAATTCAGAGCGCCGGATAACGCCTGGATCGGCCTGTCGGGCCGGTTTTGGATTATTGTCTATAACAAGATGCTCGTGAAGCCAGGTGAGCTGAAGTCCTTGCTCGACCTCGGCGATCCGAAGTGGAAGGACAAGATCGCCATTCCGAACGCGGGGAGCGAGTACTTGCAAGCCGGCGTATCCGTCATCCGGGCGACACACGGCGACGCAAAAACCAAGCAATTTCTCGAGGGGCTCAAGAAGAACGCCGGAGGCCAGGTGTATCAGAAAAGTTCCCAAATCGTGGAAGCGGTCGCCAAAGGGCAGGCCTCGCTCGGTATCGTCAACCATTACTATGTCTACCGCCACCTCGCGGCACAGCCGTCGGCGCCGATTGCTGCGTTCATGCCCGATCAACAGGAGGCAGGCATGGGCGCGATCATGAATGTCGCCGGGGTGGGAATCGTGAAATCAACCAAACATTTGGAAACCGCCAAGCTTCTCGTGGAATTTCTCGTAGCACAAGCGGGCCAGAAGCTGTTCGCCGATTTAGACAAGGAATACCCCTTGCATCCAGATGTCAAGGCCGATCCTGCCCTCGTAGAACGAAAATCTTTTCGCGTCGCTCAAGTCCCTCTAACAAGGCTCGCTGAGTTGCGTGAGCCAACACTGACCCTTATTGAGGAGGTTGGTCTTCGATAAGCTACTGTCCCGGACGCGTTTCTCCTTATCGACGATTTCTCTTGCGCCCTCGTCTGGTCTGATTCTTGTCTGTGCTCAGGAACGTCCTCGTACAGCAACACACGTGTCGAAGCGTCTTTCACACATCCAGTTGAGTCATCTTTCACACATCCAAGTGAGTCTTTAGTGACCACAAGCCGCCGCCAGCTGACGTCGCCTCTTCAACTCATGACGCTGGTCACCGCGACGCTTATTCTGCTGCCGCTGGGCTATGTGATGTCTCAGGCACTATCTGCCGATCCGGCCGTCTGGAGCCGGCTATGGAACACACGTATCCCCGAGTTGCTGACTAACACGATCCGACTGGCTGCAAGCGTAGCCTGCTTTACGTTGGTGCTCGGCGTCTCCACCGCCTGGCTGGTCACCCGGGTTGAATTTCCCGCTCGCCGACTGTGGGAAGGTGCACTCGTGCTGCCATTGGCCATGCCGACTTACGTCTTGGCGTATATTTATTCGTATCTCCTCGGATACGGCGGGCCGATCGAGCAACTCTGGCAGACCGTGGCCGGCCCTCAGGCGCGCGTCTTCTCGCCCCACAGTTTTCTGGGTGCCACACTCGTGATGACGCTGGATACGTTTCCCTTCGTGTATCTGCTGAGCCGAAGTGCCCTGCTCAGCATGAACAGCTCATTCGAAGAAGTGTCTCGTGCCAGCGGCATTTCGCGGATGAAAACGTTGTGGCTGGTGACGCTTCCACTGATGCGTCCGTCCATCGCCGCGGGGCTCGCACTGGTTATTCTCTATGTGGTGTCCGATTTTGGTGCGGTTTCATTGCTGCGCTACCAGACCTTGACCTATGCAGTGTTCCAGCAGATGACCGGCCGTTCAGACACGACTGCGGCCAGCATTCTCAGCCTTCTGCTCGTGGGAATGGCGCTCTTGTTTCTGGTCACCGAACGGTGGTTCCGCCATCGCAGTCGTTATTACCAAACCACCGGACGGTATCGCACGCCTGAGCGCCATCGATATGGCTGGATGGGAACATCGCTGGTCACGATCTACCTGGTGCTCGTCGTCGCGGCATCCTTTGGGGTACCGGCCTATCTCCTGATCGACTGGAGCCTTTCACCCGAAGCGCTCGCCACGATCGATACCCGCTTCTACAGCTTCTTCGGGAATACCGCCTTTCTCGCCGCTTGCGCGGCGACAGGCGGCGTAGTGATGGGTCTGCCGTTGGCCTATATGGCAAGTCGCCGTCCGAACTGGCTGAACCTCGGTTGCTTGCAAGCCGCCTACGCCGGCTATGTGCTCCCTGGACCGGTGGCCGCCCTGGCGGTACTGGTTTTGTGCTTGAACCTCGTCCCCTTCGTGTACGGCTCGGTCATCGTCCTTATCGTGGCGTACATCATTCACTTCCTCCCGGCTGCACTGCAGTCCCTCGAACCGGCGCTGCAGCAAATCACTCCCAACCTTGAAGAAGTCGCCCGAACGCTCGGTCTGGGCATTCGCCAGACTTGGCGACGCGTGACCTTGCCGCTGATCCGCAGTGGGTTCGTCGTGGCCTGGGTACTCATGTTTTTGCAAACGATGAAAGAGCTGCCAGCAACCTTGTTGTTGCGGCCGGTTGGATTCGACACGCTGGCTATTCGAGTGTGGATGGAGGCCAGTGAAGAGTACTATCAATTGGCGGCGCCATCGGCGCTGCTGATTGTGCTCCTCGGAATGCCGACCTTGCTGTTATTATTGTCGAAAGATTGGCGCGCGGCCTAAAAGAAGGAAGCTGCAACGTGACGCCTCGGCATGCCATAACAGGAGAATCCATGCTGCAAGCCGACCTTTACCAGCCGGTCTCGTCGGTGCTGGAACTCCGCGGCGTCTCTTGTGACTATGGCGCCGGACGCCCAGCCGTAGAGAACATCGCATTCGCAGCCAAAGAAGGAGAAATCCTCTGTCTATTGGGTCCGTCAGGCTGCGGCAAGACCACCATCCTGCGTGCCATCGCCGGCTTCGAGCCGCTTCGGTCCGGGCAGATCTTCCTGTCTGGGCACCTGGTGTCGTCGCCCGATTACATGACACCGACCGAAGACCGACACGTCGGAATGGTCTTTCAGGAGTATGCGTTGTTTCCGCACTTGCGCGTTCAGGATAACATTGCATTCGGCCTTCGCCACCTCAGCCGGCGTGAGCGAAAAGTCCGTGTCCACGATATGTTGCGCCTTGTCGGCCTGGAGGGGTTCGAACGCCGGTACCCACACGAATTGTCCGGCGGCCAGCAGCAGCGCGTGGCTCTTGCCAGGGCGTTGGTCCAACACCCCGTCGTCCTGCTGCTTGACGAACCCTTCAGCAATTTGGACCCGGATATGGCCAGCCGCATGCGTCAGGAGTTACACGATCTCCTGCGCCGAACGAAAACAACCACGATATTGGTGACGCATGACCATGACGAAGCTTTTGCGATGGCTGACCGCATCGCCGTACTCAACCAGGGCAAACTCGAACAATTCGATACGCCGGAGACCATTTATCACATGCCGCAAACGCCGTTCGTAGCCGATTTCGTTGGACAAGCGGACTTCATTCCCGGCACCGTGACGAAAGGTACGGTGAAGACCGAGCTGGGGGAATTCCCAAATACGCTCGAATGTGAAGAAGGCACGGCGGTCGTCGTGATGATCAGACCGGACGATGTGCATTTGGCGAGTGATAGGAATTCAGACGTGCGAGTGGTGAGCCGTCAGTTCCGGGGTTCCGAGAACCTCTACGCTGTCGCTCTACCGTCTGGACAAGTCGTCCATTCTAGCCAAGGCTCGACAGTGGTCCTTCCGCTGGGCACACCGGTGCGTCTCAGCATCGTTGCCACACATACCGTCATCTTTGCTCCCATCGGCGTTCAAAATTCATAATCACATTCCCCGAACTTTTTCATTGTTGACACCAGACTCTCCACTTTGCTATTTTTGCATTCTAAAGTTGAGAACGGTTTTCAAATTCAAATTGGCAGGTACATAGTTATGGATAGCCTGAAACATGCGGTAGATTTTGGAGTTATTGGGCTTCTTCTCGTACTCAGTGTGTGGTGTATTGCCGTCGCCGTCGAACGATGGATGTTCTATCGGCGCATCGATTTAAAGCAATTTCCTAGCCAGCAGATTGCTGAGATTGCTTTGACTAAACGACTCGTCGTAATCGGCACCGTTGCCGCAAATGCCCCCTACATCGGTCTCCTGGGCACTGTCCTCGGCATTATGTTGACCTTCCACACGATGGGGACGTCAGGACAAATGGCGGTGAGCACCATCATGATAGGCCTAAGCCTCGCACTGAAGGCCACCGCCGTAGGCTTACTCGTCGCCATACCCTGTGTTGTGATGAATAACATTTTGCGCCGGCGGGTTTCAGAGCTCCTCACGCTCTATAAAGCGCAACATGGAACGTGAAATTGATCAAATCAACGTCATCCCTCTGGTCGACGT
Source organism: Nitrospira sp. (assembly GCA_035761525.1). Lineage (GTDB taxonomy): Bacteria > Nitrospirota > Nitrospiria > Nitrospirales > Nitrospiraceae > Nitrospira_C. The sequence goes on from DASTQY010000136.1 coordinate 9,552, forward strand.
GATGCTCGTCCTGCTGGTTATTGTCATGACTACTGCGACGTTTATTACGACAGGGCATATCCCCGTTGATCTGGCAAAGGCGAAAGAGGCCGGGGACCGAAAAGATGTACCTATAGTGATCACGCTGGCAGCGGACGGCGGTCTATTTCTTAACGACCAATCGGTCTCACCGGAAAGTTTGAAGAGCCAACTTACGCCTCACCCGAAAGAGACATTGGTCCTTGTCCGGGCTGATCGTGTCACAGTGCTCGAACGCTTCGTGAATGTAGTGGATGACGTACGAGGGCTTGGTTTTCATCAGGTCAGCCTGGAGGTAGTGCGCTCATGACCGCTGCCGCATTGGGACAGTTTGGGCACTCCAGCCACAAACATCACGGCTGGATCGCGTCCATGCTCATCCATGGGCTGGCTGTCAGCCTATCGTTGTTTCTCTTCGCGGAGCTCAAGCCTGCCGCGCAGCCGGAACCGTTCCGTTGGGAGATTGCTCTCGCTCAAGTCGCGTCTCCTTCACCTCAAGTGGAGCCGCCTGCGCCGGTACCGCCGCAGCCGAAACGCGTTGTGCAAACTCCGTCTCCGGCCCCACCCAAACCTGTTGAGACAAAACCTGTGGTTCAGCGCGTGCAGACCGTCCAGACGGTCCAGAGAGTTGAGTCGGTCGTCAGACAGGAAGAAATGGCCGTTCAACAAATCAACCCAGTCGTCGAAAGCATCGCGCAGCACGCAGAACCGGTGCGGCAAGAGCGTCAGACCGAACGCACCACCGAAGCGGTTCAACGAGCCGAGGCTATTGAGGTTCCGGTTGCCGCCGTGATGGTTCCTACTCCGGTCAGCCAACCGACACCAATCAGCCCACCTGAGCCGGCGCAAGGAGTCCCGGAAGTCATCACTCACCATGAACCAGTCACAACTAATGAGCCGGTGATCGCAGAGGCACCGGTGCTGAATCAACAGCCTGCTGTGAACCATTCCGCTCCTGAGTCAGTCGAAGCCCCTGCTCCAGTAGTCCAGACGGCACGAGTAGCCCCTTCGCAAGCTTTGGTTGAACGTCCGGCCATGGTCACAGCTCAGACGAGGGCGGATTACTCCTGGCTTACGCACGAGCTCATATCCCGCTTGGAGCAATCAAAGCGCTATCCTTACGCCGCTCGTATGAATCGCTGGGAGGGACGGGTTGTTGTCCAAGCTGTAGTGCGGGATGATGGGCAGGTGATCAGCCTTAAAATCGCTGAGAGCTCTGGGCATGCCATTCTGGACAACGATGCCATGGAGCTTATTCGAAAAATCTCTCCCCTCCACCTGAAACACCCTTTGGGGCAGTCCCAAGTCGCGCTTCTAGTACCTGTTGGCTATGCGCTGCGATAGATTTAGGTAGATGGAGGAGGACACGTGCGAGCTTTTTCACGGATGCCGTTGATTGGACTGGTCGGCTTAATTCTCGCCCTTATCATTCCCTCAGCCGTGTTCTCGGAGACGAAGGCCGACCGTCAATTCCACGCGACCGTCACGGACGGCCAAGGGATCGAAACCGAGATCAAAAATATAATGTTTTATTGGGAGGAGAAGGTCAGTGACACTGCCTTCGTTCCTCATGAATTGCGCCACGTTCCCGTGAAAAAGGGCACAGCGACCGTGAACGTTAAATTCGACAACATCAAACAGATCGAGGTCAAACCAAGCGCGGATTCGGGCTTACCGTCACTGGCCATCACACTCACCAATGGGAAGACTGGGGAGTTTGCCCTCGCCATCAAAGGAAGCTTTCGTGGC
>DASTQY010000137.1:0-3938 GCA_035761525.1 Nitrospira sp.
GGATTCCGGTACGCGGGTCTTGAGACGGATCCGGTGCCGCTTTCTGATCGAATAAAATTCATAGACGACCTCGAACCGCTCTTCGTCGTCGGGCCAGTCGACGGAGCTGACATGCACGATGTAGTCAAAGTCCATGGCCGGGTCGTCGTGCAAAAACTGAGCGACCTCATGCAACTTATCCCTGGTCACTGTGATCGCCAGGTCGCCACGCCACTCGACGGCCTTCACAAAGCCGACAGCGAAGTGTTCCTGAAGGCGTTCGGCCAGTTGCTGAAGCGACATAGGCCTCTAGGCTTTCAAACTCGCTCTGACTTGCTCAGGCTGCTTGACGAACACGCGTTTTTGCATGATGCGTTCTTGCAGCTTGAGGATGCCGTCAAACAAGGCTTCCGGGGTCGGGGGACAGCCGGGAACGTAAATATCTACCGGCACGAAACGGTCGACACCCTGCACGACGCTGTAACTGTCATAAATATTGCCGGATGTCGCGCACGATCCCATCGCAATCACGTACTTCGGTTCAGGCATTTGGTCGTATATCTTTCGAATAACCGGCGCCATTCGCCGGCAGACGGTTCCTGCCACGATCATCAAATCGGATTGCCTCGGCGAGGCCCGGAACACACCGGCGCCATAGCGATCCATGTCATAGCGCGAGGAGACGGCGGCGATCATTTCAATGGCGCAGCAAGCTAAGCCGAACGTCATTGGCCACAGCGACCCTTTGCGCGCCCAGTTCACTGCCTTTTCAACCGACGTCGTGATGACGTCAGGCATGCCGTCTTTGTCATGCCGTCCCAACTGGATTAGTCCCATTCCAATGCTCCCTTACGCCAGGCGTAGACGTAGGCCACGAGGAACAACGCGATAAAAATCAGCATCTCGACCAGACCGATGACACTGACCTTGTTGATGTCGTTAAAGACCACCGCCCAGGGATACAAAAAGATGACCTCAATATCGAAAATCACGAACAACATAGCGAAGATATAATAGCGAACCGGGAACGGCATTCTGGCATCAGAAAACGGCTCAGATCCGCACTCATACGCAGACAACTTTTCAGGTTCCGGGTACTTGGGTTGAACCAAATAGCTTAGCAACAGGGTAACGACGCCGAACGTCAGCGCAATAAAAATGAACAGCAGAATCGGAAAATATTTGGTCAGATATTCCAGGAGTAACTCAAGACCGCTCATGGAGTTGACCTTTCAACACCTTGAGTTGCAAGGAGATTGGGATATTAAACGGGGGGTTGCCTGATAGCAAGCGCACAAAGGACCTACAGGCGCAAGACCCTGAAGTCCTATCACTCCTGCCGAGTCCGAGCGGTCGCCGAACGCATGAGTGCCGAATCCGTCCGGAGGTGGATTGGGGCGGGGCCATCTTGTTTGTCCCATTCCGGAAGGAGAGGGGAGAAGGCCTTCGCCTTCTTCCGGCGATGAATTTGCGTCTCCAAGCGGGGAGGAGCTGACTGTTCCGGTTTCCGCGGCATCGCGTGCCTCGTCAGAGCCCATCAGGATCCAAATACGTGAAAACCATAGCACCGGCCTCTATTCACGGTCAATGGGGGCAAGATGGCAATATCCTTGACTGTACAGGACTATTTGCTATGGTCTTGTAAGACGCTTCGTCTTAACAGAAGGACCACCCATGACGACTCTACCATCACGCACCTTCTTTGGCTGCTTACTGCTCGCGGTTTTCAGCCTCACGGGACTCCCCCACGCGGTGGCCGATGAGCTAGACACTATTCGTTACGGTGAAGCGGCACGCACCTATGCTGCCGGATCCATTCAACAGTCGACTCCCCAAGACGGTGTGGTCAATGTCATCACCGGTGACAATCAAACCGTCGGGAATCGCATGCGGCTCGGACAGAACGATGTCCTCTATTTGAAGTTGAAGCATCCCGGTGAGGCGGCAGTCGGCGATCTCTACACCGTCTATAAGCGCACCCGGAAAGTGTTTCACCCTGCGACAGGCCAGTACTTGGGCTATTTGATCACCCGGCTTGCAATCGTGCAGGTCGTCCAAGTGGACAAGGAGTTGACCACGGTCCGGGCCCTGCGTGCGTTCGGCGCAGCAGCCCCCGGTGATCCAGTCATGAAATTCGCCCTGCCACATTCCGATGAAGCTGCCGTCATTCCGGCCTCAAGCGATGTGACGGGCATGGTCGTCGAACTGCAAGCCGATTTACAGATGACGCTCGTAGCACAGCGCAACATTGTGTATCTCGATCGCGGATCTGACGATGGGCTAAAACCGGGAGACCGCATGGATCTAATCCGGTATGGCGGCGCGCTGCCGCCTCGGCAGGTCGGAGAAGTCAAGGTCTTATCGACCGAACGGAGCAGCTCAACTGCGTTGGTCACAAAATCAGTTTCTCGGATTCTTAAGGGCGACCAGTTCCAGGTGAAGTACCAGGCGGACCTCATTCCTCCACCAGCGCCGGCGAAACGGTCAATGGGTGCTCCTCCGGCCGAACACTCGGGGGATTCCATATCCGTTCAGAACGCCTCACGCGAAACACGCTACAGTCTCACCGATCTCATGAAGCAATTGCGCTATGAATCAGGAGAAGCGAGGATCACGCCCGAAGGCTTTGTCACGCTCGGCCGGCTGGTTGATCTCTTGAAAGCCGCTCCGGCCGATCAGTTGATCCGGGTCGAAGGACATGCGGATAACATGGAAATCGGCCCTTCGCTAAAGTCCGTGTATCCGACGAATTGGGACCTCTCCAAGGCGCGTGCCACCGGTGTCTTGCGATACTTGGTGGAAAAAGGCGGGATTGATTCCGCCCGAGTGTCGTCAATCGGCTATGGCGATTCCAAACCGATCGTGAGCAATGCCACCGAAGCGGGTCGTTCGAAAAATCGACGCGTCGATATCGTTCTGTACTCTACCGAAACGACCACTCAAGCTCCTTCGGAGCCGATGCGCGCAGGGGACGACGGATACCGTGTGTCCGGCCTTGGCGCCGACGAACAGCGGCCGGCAGTATCAACCGTTGACCACGCGTCATCTGCAGAAGCCGCGGAACCACAAAAACCGGTTTCTGTACCTGCTCAGGCCACTCCGGCTCTTCCCGCCGGCGAGAGCCAGGCCCTGCCCGCGCCGACCGACGCACCAGTGCAACCGTAAACTTCATTCTCCAGGCTGGAGCATGCGAGATTCCGCATGCTCCAGCAAGATCCCCTCCGGCTCATTGTTCCACCTTCCCGCGGTCGCTGCTACAATGCCGCATGACCGGTGACGCGCGGCTCTCTCCGCCAATTGAGATCGAAACGCTCTATGCGGATGTGATTGTCCCGCGCCACCTCACCCGTCCGTTCACATACATGGTGCCCGCTCATTTGCGGCCGGTTCTGCGCATCGGGCACGTCGTCTCTGTCCCCTTCGGTCGATCGCTGATTCACGGGGCGGTCATTGCGGTCACAGGCAACCATCCGGCAGGACTGGACCGTCAGCGTCTGAAGTCCATACGTGCTCTCATCACGGCCGGCCGTGCCTCCGAGATTTCTCCGACCCTGCTTGAACTGGCCCGATGGGTGGCTGAGACCTATGTCGCTCCCTACGGACAGTGTCTGAGGCTGGTTCTTCCTCCACGTTCGAACACGCCCGATCAAAGCCGTATTCTTTTGACCAGGAAGGGGCAAGATGCCCTTACGACAAACGGATTGCCGACTCAACCCGAGCTCGAGTTGCTCAAGCGTCTCAAGCGACGGCCATTGGGCATCCCCCTGAGCCGCCTCCGGGTAGGCAAAACCCGATGCCAGGAGGAAGTGTTGACCGCGATCCTTGCCCGAGAATGGGCTCACAAGGTCCCAGGCCGCCCATCCAGTCATGCTTCTGTCCCACAGCCACTGATGACGTCGAGCAGCTCGGATCTCTGGTGTGCCGAGGGTGATCAACACAAGGATGCCCTGCAAGGCATG
>DASTQY010000138.1:0-7273 GCA_035761525.1 Nitrospira sp.
ACGAAGGAGAGCCGCCTGACCGACATCGTTGTCGAACAGTCGAAATTCGACCCTACGCTCAGCGTCAACGGACAATACAACCGGACCGTCAACCCGCTCAACCGGCCCGTCTTCGGCGGAACCGGTGGAAGTCTGAACGAGATTACGATCTTCGATCAACGCAACGGCTCTGTGACCGTGGACGCCACCACGAATCTCTTGACCGGCGGCAACCTCGATCTGAATTACAGTCCTGCCCGTACGAACGTCAACCAGGACGTGGCGAGCGGCTTCTTGTTCAATCCGGCCTGGACCGGCGGTCTCGCGCTCACGCTCACGCAGCCGTTGCTGCGCACTGCCGGGATCGACATCAACAAGACCTTCATCCGGATCGCCCAAAACAACGCCATGGTCGAAGAGCATGTGTTTCGCGACCGTGTGCTGACTGTCGTCGCGACCGTCGAGCAGACATATTGGGAAGTCGTCTTTGCCAACGAGAACCTAAAAGTGGCGGAGGCGGCATTGAAAGCCGCACAGGAATTGCTCGCTACCAACAGGGCGAAGGCCAAGGCGGGGGTGATGTCGATCGTGGACGTGCTCCAGGCAGAGGCGGCTGTCGCGTCACGTGTCGAACAAGTGTTGGTCGCCGAAAAGTCCATCCGCGATCAGGAAGACCTGTTGCGTCGGCTGCTGAACCCGGGGGAGGACGAGTTGCGCCAAGACGTGCGATTGACCCCGAAGGACCAGCCGGTTGTCGCTCTGGAGCCGATCAGTCTGCCCGAAGCCATCGATCTGGCCATCGACCTTCGCCCGGAGATCGTCCAGGCGAAGAAAAACCTGGAGAGCAGCGAACTGAATACCAAGTTTGCCAAGAACCAACTGCTTCCTACCCTCTCGTTCCAGGGCACGATGGGTCTGGCCGGACTCGGAAAGGACTATACCGATTCTGTCAATCGCAATTTCAGCGGAGACTTTTACAACTATGGCGCGGGGCTCGTGCTGAGCTATCCCCTCGGCAACCGCTCGGCATGGAGCACGTTCAACAGACGGCAGATCGAGGGCAAGAACGCGGAGGTGTCGTTGGTGAGCATCAGGCAACAGATCATCATCGGCGTGAAAGAAGCCGTCCGCCGGGTCCAGACCGATTTCAAACGCATCGAAACGACCAAGTCGGCGCGCATTATGGCGGAGAAGCAGCTGCAAGCCGAGCAAGAACGTCTGAAAGTCGGGCTTAGTACCACGCGTTTCGTGCTCGATTTCCAGCGGGACCTTGCGACCGCTCAGGGCAATGAATTGCGTGCCATTGTTGATTACAACAAATCATTGTCCAATCTGTCCCGCCATAAAGCCACCACGCTGGAGCGCTATAGCTTACAGGTCCAATAGCGACCGATGGCGCCGCCTGGTCGTCTCGGCACCTCCGTTCAGGCAAACGAGCGGGGTGCACTGTTGGCACTCCTGCCGATTGCCGCAACCATCGATTACTATGCCCTGCCCGACTCGCTCCAAGAACAAGTCCTGATCCAACTCGCTCCTCAACTCATCAGCTACCTCGCCCTCCTCCTGTGGGCAGCGCACAATGATTTCGTCCTAAGACGAATCGGGTTGGAGAGGGGGCTGTGGAACCGCGGAGCGAAACTCGGCGTCGTGACCGGGCTGCTCCTCGGCTGCCTCAATTCCTTTGTGATCCTTCGGGTCCTGCCCTGGTTGGGATGGGACATCACGTTCTTGACGCACACGCCTCACGCCCGCGTACCGGTGATGATCATGGTGCCCTGGTTCATTGCGTTTATCGCGATCGTCGTGGAGATCAACTTCAGGGGTTTTCTGTTAGGCCGGCTTGCGGCGCTCGAATCCGGCCTCTGGCCGCGACCTGCTCTCAGGCATCTTTCGCCCGCGGCCATGCTGACCAGCGCATTGGTCTTCGCCTTCGATCCGTTCATGGTCAACACCTTCAAACAGATGCACTGGATCGCGCTCTGGGACGGGCTCGTATGGGCAGTTCTCTGGATTCGGACGAGAAACCTGTATGCAACGATCGTCGCGCATGCGATTGAAGTCATCATAGTATATAGTGCAGTGCGAACCGTGCTGATGTCGTAGTCATGACACCTTCATTTTCCAGCTACCTGGTGAACGACTGCTTCGGAGATCCAGGCGTCTACGTGGAGGTCCGATGGTCGAAGCGGGCGCTGCTATTCGATTTAGGGCAGAACGACGTGCTCGGCCCCACCCGCCTGCTGCGCGCGAACGACATTTTCATATCTCATACGCACATGGACCACTTCATCGGATTCGACGCCGTGGTCCGTGTCGCGCTGGGTCGTGGGCAGAAGCTCCGCCTGTATGGCCCCGCCGGCTTGATCGACAACGTGCATGGCAAGCTGCGCGGGTACACCTGGAATCTGGTGGATGGCTATCCGCTGATTATCGAGGTTCAGGAATTTGACCGCACGGAGGTTCGGCAGGCGACGTTTCACGCCGCAAACGGCTTCGTGCTCTCGATGCCGACGATTCATCCGCTCGTGGTTCATCCGGACACGGGCCTCTTTACTGTTCTCGAAGATCCGATGTTTACCGTTAAGGCGGTCGCCTTGAACCATCGCATCCCCTCCTTCGCCTATGCGCTGGAGGAACAGTTCCACATCAACGTGAACAAGCAAAAGTTGCACGAAGCGGGATTGCCGGTGGGCGGCTGGCTAAGAGATGTCAAGCAGCATGTGTGGGCAGGAAAGCCGGATGACTTCCGGTTCACCGCTCTCCTGTTCGACGAACACCGCCAAATGGAACAGGAGTTTGTGCTGGGTGACGTCAGAAACCGCTTCCTGACCATCTCGCGCGGGCAAAAACTGGCGTATGTTGTCGACGCGCGTTTCGACGAGGCCAATGAGTCCAGGATCGTCGCACTCGCGCAGCATGCGGACCTGTTCTATTGTGAGTCACCGTATCTGGATGTCGATGCGGAAAAGGCGAGAGACCGTTATCACTTGACGGCAAGACAGGCGGGCGTCATGGCGCGCAAGGCGCAAGTGCGGGACCTCATCGTGTTTCATTTCTCACCACGATATACGGGCCAAGGTGAGGCCATCGAACAAGAAGCTCACGACGCATTTCTAGGTCACTGAGGAGCGATACGTGAACGAATTAGGAAAATATGCCGTGTACTTCCTATTGGGAGGCACCATTGTCAGTGTCTCGACCTATTTGGGCGCTCAGGGCAGGCCGTACCTGGCCGCCTTTGCGAGCACCTTTCCGGCCATCACCGGCGCCACCTTCATTCTGCTCTACGTCAATGGCGGCAGCGATGCCATCGTCGCCTATGCGGAGAAGCTGTTCTGGTTCGTCCCGCCCTGGATCGTCTATGTTCTGGCCATGATCTTCATCGTCCCGCGGCTCGGCTTCTGGCCAGCGATGACCCTTTCCTTGGCACTCTACATGGGATGCGTCTGGCTGGTCAGACTGGCCGTGCGCTGAACCCTCCCTCCGAAGTAGGGATTCGATCAAGACGATCAAGATGGAGAACGTACCGCAAGGAAGGGGATTCTCGCGAATACCCCCCCATAGGTCTACCCTCTTTGAATACTACCGGACAGACCCTGCCGGCGATAGAGTCACTACATGACCTTCGAACAACTTCCAGAAGGCCGTCGGGTCGGGAGGCGCCATGATCAGCCTTGTTGAGCTTGTCGCGATTTGTAGTGTGGCGACCTTGACCGCTGCCGGTGCATCCCAAGGTTGGGACCGCTTGCGGCGACCGAGAGTCAACCGGTCTACCGACCGTGAAAAATCCGCCGGCGATGGATCAGGACGCCCATCCGCTGGGGCATGGCACGAACCTCGCTATGACAAGCGGCACTCAGTCAGGTGCCCTATCGAGTACCAGGTGGGAGCACACAGGCAAGAGGGCATACTGATCGACATGTCGCGTCGGGGTTGGCGGGCAGCGGGTCCTTCGCCGGTTCTCGCTGGCACCCTCCTATCCGTGCGGGTCTTTTTCCCGGACGCCGCTCAGTCGGTCTACATCGAGGAAGCAGTGGTGCGGTGGTCCGATGGCCTGGAGTTCGGAGTCGAATTGACGCGTATCAGCCCTGAGGACGCGCAAGTGCTCAGCGACTATCTGTCCGTTCACTATCCGATGGATCCTTCCCCTTCGTACGCCTTCTCGCCATTTTCCTACAACTAAGCTGAGCTCATGTGTTCGATTCCCGAGAACTCAGCTCATCGATCAGGGATGCTGTCCGTTGATTCGCACGATGTGCGGTTCCGATTAGGCGTGGGGAGAGAAGTAGAGTCAGGCAAGTCAGGCTGCGCTACCGAAATGCAGTTTACTCATCTCCGTCATGGCTGCGACGAGATGATCAACCGCTTCGGTGACACAAGTACTGGCCTTGTGGGATGGACCTTTCCCACCGGCCCAGATATCCGGCGGATGATCGACCTCAAGCACATTTTGACAAAATTGGGTGAGGGACCGCTTCCAAAACACTCCGTCGCTGCCCTCATCGAGGAAATGTTCGCGATCCTGTGTAAAGGGCTGGTCAAACTGCTTGGCCCGCATCTGCCACATCCGTTCCATGGCATTCTGCCGTTCCTGACTGAATTCGAGACCGGTCGCACGCTCGTTCAACGCGGCAAACAGGCCGCCAATCACCCGCTCGACTTCGGGGCTGGGAAACATTCCCACGCAGGTTTGCACGATCAAGTATTTGTGGAAGAGAAACACTTCCGCGCTGATTCGTGCCTCATTGGCTGACGGATCATAGGCGCGCGCGAGTTCCTTCAATGCCTCTCCGGAAGGTCCTTCCAAGCTCGAACCCAGCAATCTCGCAAGCTGGCGTCCGATTCCTAGATAGTCGGTCGGCACGATCGGCTGGGTCATACAAGAGTGATTCCTTTAAGGGCGATGGTGAGCTTAGAGGATTGCATTTGAGCCTGTCCATCCTCTCACTCACCCCAAGAATCCCCAAGACAAAACTACAATTCGCGCCGTGATGCCGGACACGACGGCTGTCCTCGTCGTTATGGCTGCGGTCGTTCGCCGAGCGGCCCGCTGTGAGTGGGAGACAGCGCTGGCAGGAACCAGCGCGCGCCTGCTAGGATGCCGGGTCATGCTCCGAAGGGAATTCGACGTGTCTTACCTTCCAGAAGCAGAATCGGCGTCACAGGCGCTCATCGTTGAAGGGGCACGACAAAACAACCTGAAAAATATCTCCGTCCTCATCCCGCATAATCAGGTCACCGCCATCACCGGCCTCTCCGGTTCCGGGAAATCCTCGCTGGCGTTCGATACGTTGTTTGCTGAAGGCCAATGGCGCTATGTGGAGTCGCTCTCCACGTATGCCAGGATGTTTCTGGACAAGGTTGCCCGCCCCGATGTCGATCGTGTTCTGAACGTCCGTCCGGCCATTGCCATTGAACAAAAAAATCAGGTGCGGACCGCCCGTTCGACCGTGGGGACGACTACCGAAATCGCGGACTTGCTTCGCCTGCTCTTTGCAAAAATTGGAAAGCCGATTTGTCCGGACTGTCATGAAGAGGCTCGGTCGTTTCAACCGGATACCGTCACGAACGATTTGCTCGAGCGGTTTGCTGACGCTAAGGCCATGCTGTTATTCCCGGTGACGCCTCCTTCCGCAAAGGCGGAATCGGCTTTTGTGCAATCCCTCCTTACCCGTGGGTTTACCAGACTGAGGATGGGTCATGAAACCATTGACCTTCATCAGGATGCGCTCCCCTCCTCAGCGCACCGCCTGTCGTCCCTGTCCGTCGTCCTAGACCGACTCGTGATTCGAGAAGACAACCGGAGCCGTCTTTGTGAGTCGATTGAAATGGCGTTTCGTGAAGGAGACGGCCGCTGTGACGTGGAGGTCATCGGCTACGGACTGCAGCAGTACCATGCAGGCTTTTGCTGCCAGCGATGCGGACGCACCTTCGAACCGCTCAGACCGGTCCTCTTTTCGTTCAATCACCCGCTTGGCGCGTGCCCGGACTGTAAAGGGTTCGGCAACGTGCTGCGCTACGATCCCGCGCTGGTTATTCCCGATCACAGCAAATCGTTGGTGCAAGGCGCCATCGAGCCATGGAGCAAACCGGGAACCGACTGGTGGCAAAAACAGATGCTCCTCGCGATGAAGCGAAAAGGCGTGGACATCACACGCCCTTTCAAGTTGCTGGAGGAAGACGTCAAAAAGCTGTTGTGGAAAGGCGATAAGTCATTCGACGGAATCGACGACTTCTTTCAGTATCTGGAGGGCAAACGTTACAAACTTCATGTGCGCGTTCTGCTCAGCCGCTACAGGACGCCGTTCGATTGTCCCGGCTGTCACGGGAGCCGGCTCAAGCCTCATGCTCGTTTCGTCAAAATCGGCGGGGTCGACATCCATGACATTACCGGAATGACCATCGAACACCTGATGGCGTGGCTGCAAGGCCTGGCCCTACGGCCGTATGAGCGAGGGATTGCTGCCGATCTCCTACGGCAGCTCACCGCGAAGCTGGGCTTTCTCATCCGGGTAGGTCTCGGCTATCTGACTTTAGGGCGGCAGACGAAAACGCTGTCGGGAGGCGAAGCCCAGCGTGTGTCGTTAGCGAATCAATTGGGTGCACGCTTGGTCGGGACACTGTATGTACTCGATGAACCGACGATTGGCCTCCATGCCCGCGATACGGATTTGCTGGCGGGGATTCTGAAAGACCTGGCCGCGGCCGGCAACACGGTGGTCGTCGTCGAACATGACCGGCAGATGATCGAATCGGCGGACCATATTGTCGAGCTGGGGCCGCAATCCGGTGAGAAGGGCGGTGAAATCGTCTGCGCCGCGCCGGCCGGCGACTTTCTCCGTGATCGCCGTGCGATTACCGCCCGCTATCTCAGGGGAGAGGATCACATTCCCCTCCCTGCCTCCAGGCGCTCAGGGACGGGGAAAGTCCTTGTGATTGCCGGCGCGAGCGAGCACAACCTGAAAGACCTGGTCGTGCGGTTTCCCCTGGGTATGTTGATCTGCGTCACAGGGGTCTCCGGCTCCGGGAAGAGCACGCTCGTGGAAGACACGCTGTATGCCGCATTGGCGCGCGCGTTTCGGACGGAAACCGTGCCAATGGGGCGCTTCAAGGCGATCAGAGGAATCGAACATTTGAAAGGCGTTCGATTGATCGACCAGCAACCGATTGGCCGGACACCCCGATCCAATCCGGTGACCTATCTGAAAGCCTTCGACGAAATCAGGCGTCTATTTGCCGGGGAGCGCGAGGCGCTACGGCAGGGTTTCGCGCCTGGACATTTCTCTTTCAACGC
>DASTQY010000139.1:0-6229 GCA_035761525.1 Nitrospira sp.
AGTTCATTGTTGCACCTCTTGTTAGGTTACCCGAGGTGTACGCCGAATGGGCGGAGGAGTCGACGGGTGAAACCCACGGTTTAAGACCCCATTGGCGATTGGTCCCTCATTACATGGCGAGGGGGGTCCATCTGATGTGAGATAGATTGGAAGCCGATTACCACCAGATGATGTGAGTTCGTGAGATCCAAGGCCCTAGGAGCATTCCCAGAGCGTGGGTACCCCACACCTCGCGGGAATGCCTGTACCTCTGCCGACTAACACGAGTCGGATGCGCCCTATCCTTTAGATGCCAAAAACTGGCAATCCTGAAGGGCCATGGATCGGGCAGTTGACGGGTGCCGTTTGCAGCCTTATGTGGCCCACGAATGCTGCTCGAAGTGTTGGTGGACGTGCTGAGGATTCAATCAGTGCAGGCGCGCTGTATAGACAATCAGGCAGCGCGTTTGTGGGAAGGCTTCGGAGCAGTCGGCCGTTTCTTTTTTCCTACCGACTGCTGTTGCTGTTTTTTAATTCTCTGGGCCTTCTCATAAAGGAGCGGCCAATCCAACTTCTGGGCCTCCGCTTTTGGAAAGACGCGCCCCTCCTCTTCATCCACGTGGTGTTTTACCAACTCTCGTAGAAGCTTGAACTTGGCCTCGAACGTTGCCGTTCCGGGCCCCGGACGAAATCGGCTCAACTCCTCAACCAATACATGCAGCAGATGGTGCTCTTCTATCGCCTCGTACACGAGCTGAGGACTTGGAAACACCGCTCGAAACGCCGGATAGACCACCCGTTCTTCTATCTTGGCGTGCACCGTCAATTCTTTGATAATGTGCTGAGCGATCTGAGGCTTTTCCCCATTCTTTGCCTTGTCATACCGTGTGAACAGTGTCCGCACGGCCTTGTGGTCATCGCGAAGCATCTGAATGAGTGGTGGAAAGGCACCTAACAGTCGTTCAAGCATTTGCAGCCCCCCATTGATTGTCCAAGCATATCGAGCCAACCATTTAAGTCACCTAGGCAGAAACCCAGGTGACCTCGCCGGGATTTGCAGCCGGTCACTGGCTAATCTACCAATTAGTTGACTACCCTGCACGCACCCACACTAAGGGTGGAGGTTTAGGTGTGTGTATAAGCCAGAGCCGACCCCGGCTAGCCTTTAACGCGACTGACTCAGCGGTAAGAGCAGATATTTCTTTGCTCCAGTGATCCATGAGGATCGCCGGATGACTCTCGTCTCAGTGACATCTTGTCCCAAACGGTGGACAAGACATCCACGTAAACGACCTCCCGTAGGGAATCGCATGGTTCTTCCGGACTTTTTTGAAAGCAAGCGTGGGCATAAGGCTTGCCTGATAACGAACGAGATTTCCGCTTCAACAGAAACGGATCAAGAGAGGCAGCATCATGGCCTTTTCACCGACCGACCCGGTGTCCGCACACTCCCTCTGGCTCCAGTTACGTTCCACCAAGCCCAAAAAGCTTCGTCGCCCTCGATGGCGCCGGGATTGGGCGCCCCTTTGGGTTCCTGTCCTCTTGCTTATCATTCTTGCCATCTTTTACGTGGTTATGCCGTCCAATGACGCTGTGAAAAGTGCAGAAGCCGTTCTTCAAGAGCATCCTATGCTTGGTGCAATGGCGGGACAATAAGTGTATCCAGAAAGCTACGGACTCGTCGATGCTAACGAGGCGAGAACGAGAAAGACCGCATCCAATTACGGAGGGAGACTTCGTTTCAGCCAGTGAACGTCTGTACTTTCTTCGGGGATCTCAGGCAAACGCTCACCCTCGCTTGCTGCAATACCGCATACACGATCCAGAGATTGAAGCCTTTTTTCACCTAGAGCCAAGGATGGCCGCAATTGGTGTGATGATTTCGTTTTGCACGCTCTGGCTCCTCACCGTCCTCGGCCTCTATCAAATCACTCGAATCGCTTTGCAAGCCACAATATGACTTAGATCACCGCAGAGGAGGAAGTTCATGCAGAAGCAAGAAGGGAAGATCGGAGCCATTCGTAGAAACGTGCATGGCAAGGCCTGTGTTTCCTGTGGAAGCCGTAGCTATCAATTGGTACTTCAAAGCGCGAACGAACGACACGTTGGCAAGCTGTTCGCTCGCTGTACGCAGTGTCACTGTACCAGAGATATAGGTGAAGACCTCGAACGAATACTGTGGATGTAACCAACAAAGTCCATTGGTGTGATTAAAATGGGTTGAGCCAATAGTCGCGTTATTGGAGAGTAGGGATACGTCGAGCGGTAATGACCCCGCCTTGCCATTCGGACGAAGCAGGTGCTGCCAGCGGGTCGAGACTCCTTCCTTCAGGAAGCGTGATCAGAAAGCTGGTCCCCTTACCGACGGTGCTTCGAGCTTCCACCGTGCCACCATGTTCTTGAATGATTTGATGAACAATCGAGAGACCGAGCCCTGTCCCCACATGCTCGGTGCTTTCATGTTTAGTTGTAAAAAAGGGATCGAAGACGTGCGGTAGATCCTCAGGGGTAATCCCACAACCGGTGTCCGCGACCTCGATTTGCACCCATCCGCTCTTGTCAAGACGAACCACGCGACGAGTCGTCACAGTCAAACGGCCCCCGGTCTTCGCCATCGCGTCCATAGCATTCATGGCAAGATTCATCATCACCTGCTTTATTTGCTGACGATCGACCAGCATAGGAGGGAGATCCTCGGCGAGGTGCTTCTCGATAGAAATTTCCAGCTTGTCTGCTTTGACCTCAATAAATTGCAGACACGAGGCCACAATGTTGTTCAAGGATTCCGCAGAAAACTTAGGCTTCATGTAGCGTGCGTAGTCGAGAATCTCTGCGATGAGACGTTCTATACGGGCCAGATCGTCTACCACCTGAGCACTGAACGAGTCCATGAAATACGAATCGTCTCGGCGGGACGGCACCAGTTGGATAAACGTACTGATCGATGTCAAGGGGTTGCGCACTTCATGAGCAAATCCACCTGCAATGGCTTCCAGTGACCGAAGCCGATCGGCGCGTCGGAGCAGGAGTTGGGTCTGCTTCCAGTCTTCGTGGAGGACGGCATTCTCGAGCGCGATTGCCGCATTATCTGCAAGAGACCGGAGGAGATTGAGCTCGTCATGCGAATAGAATCCGAGGCTCGGCTTATGTCCGAGATTTACAAAGCCTATCAGGCGTGTTTTATTGACAAGGGGCAAGCAGACCTCAGAGTCCATCTGAGTCATGGTTTCGATCAGGGTGGTGGCCAATCGTTCGTCGAGTCCTGGTGGGCGTTGCTGTAACTCTTCCTTGACGATCGGCTGGTTGCTCTCCAGCAAATAATTCGAAAAGATGGTGTTGTTCGAGACCTGCCCGCGGTTGGTCTTATTTTCAGTAAATCCTCGCGACGCTTTCAGAACATAGGATCCATGTTCCTTGTCGAAAACAAAGAGCGAGATTCGCTCAATTCCCATGACAGCCTGAAGCGTGTCGACAATCTCCGCCTGTAAATTGACAAGATCGAGTTTCATGACCATGGCATGTGCGAAGCGAGTCAATGTTTCGTATGCGTCATGCCGGCTGGGAAACAACGCCTTATTGACGGCGGATTGAAGGCGCGGCTGGAAGGTGACGTACAAGATCGTAAAGACGACCGTTGTGAGTGCGAGCAGTAACGACAGGGTATCTGGCGAGAGATCATCCAATGCGTCGCCCAGGAAGACAATGAGGAGCGTAAATGGGATGAGGGGTAGATAAACGGCACTACGAGAGACAAACAGGGCTGCATCCAGGAGCCGGTACCTCAGAATCGCGACGGTAATGACGGCGGTCAGGAGGAAAATGGGAATGTACCCGAAGGGATAGAGTTCATAACCGAAGGCGGGGAGAAAATCAACGGAACCCAGGTAGGCGATCACAAACGCGATGAGCACGAATTTGATCTGCTGGCGCTTAATAGGAGTCGTGACGGTACGATACGTGCGGAAATAGTCGGTGAATGCGACAGCCATGTAGGAGAAGAAAATAGAAAAGAAAGGCAGACTCGCCGGCCCCCATTGCGGGAAGTATCCCCACCAGAATCGATGAACACCTTGGACGAAGTCTTGGCGGAACAGGACGGCCCCAGCCATGAGCGTCGCGAGTACGTATCCGATCAAGATCGAACGGCGCCGTCGAAGTTGAAGAAATTCTGCAGAGAATCCATAGAACGCGACGGAGATGTACATGACGCCCACATTGTCCAGTTTGAACCAGCGCAACGCCGTGTCGGCATCAGTCGAGCAGAGAGCGATGCTGGTGGCATCGAGCCAAAGGGCTATGCTGGCACAGAGGACGAGAAAATGGCGATGTGCAGCCGATTGGTTATTAGATCGGTAAACGAGAAGACCCAACGTCAGCGTAACGATTCCCATCAGAAACATGGGAATCGCGTGGAGGTTGATGAAATAGGCCGAAGCCGCGACCATGGTGCCTTACATCCTGCGCGCCCGAGCGACCCGGTGTAGATCCTCCTCAGTGACGTATCCGGTAGAATTGCGAAAGGGCGCGAGGCCGAATCCTAAAGAGCGACCAACCGTGGTGATATGAGCGGTTTGGGAAATATCAGCTTTCCCAAGCGAGTAGTGCCCGTTCCACCCGATCGCAGTCAGTATCATGGTTTCCGATAGGCAGCCCAGCGCTTCCCTCACGCCCAAGTCCAGATCGAAGTGCACATCAATATTAGGCGTTCGGACGACAGCCGATTCGATGACCAGAACGTCAGGCCGCCGTAGAGGAACGTCCTCGGACACGTTTTTAGGCTGTGCGGCATCGATGATAATGGCACCACCTTTCAGGTGATCGGCGGTGAGAAGGATGTATGGGTTATTTGTCGTAGCGATCACGACATCGGCCTGCCGGACTTCGTCGAGAGTGGTCATGCCCTTAACCCGTGCGGGCTGGTCACCCAGTTGTGCGAGGAGTGTCTGCAATTCATCCCTCTTTATGTCGATAATCAAGAGCGTTCCGACAACCCGAGCAAGGATCTTCGCGCACGCAGACCCGACCGATCCAGCACCTCCAACAATGGCCACAATGGCATGCGGGAGACTGAGATTCGTTAAAGCTGCGGCATGAAGCACGTTCTGGACGGCGATGGCGGCCGATTGGGCATTGCCCGTGGTCAGTCCGAGCCGGACTTTTTCCTTCAGTTCTTGTCCATCCCGAGTGATGATCGATGTGAAGGCGCCTAACCCTGCAAGTTTGGCCCCCATTTTTTCCGCCAGACGAACGGTCTGTAACACGCGCTCTCGAGCCAGGCGGGGATTGCGTATCATTTGTTCTGTTGTCAGCGGCGAAATGAGCATGGCACCAGTGGTTGGTGTCCCATCCACCAACGTCAAACCGGTGATATAGGAAGCGACAAAGGGCCATTGATAACGGAACCATCGCTCGACGACATGCAAAGGCAGGAGACTGGCGAATGGGAACTTCCGTGGAACATCACTCAGCGTGCGCGGATGACCAATGAAGGCAAACGTGATGGGCGTGATCAGAAGTTTGGCCAAACGACCAGGTAACCATCCGACAATCAGATCGCGAATGAGGTGCAAGAAGAGCCCGACTCCTTGCCACACGACCTTCCAGGCGACGCGCATCGGAGTGTGCTCTGTCTTCTCGAATGTCTCTCGGAAGGACCGAGGGGAGACAGGCGGAGCCGGACTCTGTGACCTTTTGTCATGACCGGCCGGTGACCCGTAGGTTAGTTGATAAGCATTATCTGTAATGAACAGGGAGAGGATCGACCGAGGATTGGCAGTCACGAGTGTTGCACGTGCCGCTGCACGTGCGGTGCTCTCAGGCATCTCCAGGCTTTGGAGATAGGTTTCGAGCTCTTGCAAGGCAGACTCAAAAACCAGCCTTTCGGTGTGTCCCAAGTCGGCGAGCGCAATGTCGATCCGGAATCGGGTCGGAGAATCACCCTCCAGCTCGGTCACCGCCGCCACGAGTCCCGGCAAGGGCATGTAAGCCACATTGTGGCTGAAGCACAGGACGACGGTGACTGCAGTGCCTCGTGGGCAAACACAGTCGGTCAAGAATGAAATAGTGCCAAGGCCGAGGTCTTGAGTGACTCCTCGAGCCTGCCTTCCATCGAAATCGACCACGACGGGCAGGCTGACTGCGTGCTGGACCGAAAGGGTACTCTCCAGGGCGTTATTCCTCCAGGTTAATGGCTCTAACCCTTGACAGAAGCCGCTTGCCAAGGACTCTACTCATTTTTGCCGCAAAAACT
>DASTQY010000140.1:0-3343 GCA_035761525.1 Nitrospira sp.
GTGGATGTGATGAAGGTCATGAAACGGCTGGCCGCCTCCGGGGAGTTCGACGGCGTGATTGCGGCAGCACGAGGTCGTCGCATGACGTCCGATGAGCGACGATTCCTTCGTCGAATGGAGCGGTGAGTATGACGGTCAAAACGATGCCTCTCAGGATTGACATGAGCGGCGGGACGCAGATCGAGAATGTGACGAAGTTCGTCCAGGAGGCGTTGGCTCATGCCAAGGTGACTGCCGGCATCGTAACCGTGTTCGTCCAGCACACAACCGCGTCGGTCATGGTCATCGAAGACGAGCCTGGCATCAGGTTGGATACGAAAACCTTTTGGGACCGAATCGCTCCGGCTAATCAGTCTTGGCAGCACAATGAGCAAAATCCAGGTGAAGACAACGGCCATAGTCATCTGAGAGGCCAGCTGCAAGGTCCTTCCGTCACCATTCCCTTTTCGAACGGGTCACTGCTATTGGGGACATGGCAACAGATCGTCGTAGTGGATTTCGACACCCGCGCGCGCACTCGAGAGCTCATCATTCAAATCCTCGGAGAGTAGCCTCGATGGTTCCTGTCATGGCGGTTCTGCTGGCCGTGATGCTCCAATTGGCTGGCGAAGGGCGTTGGTGTGATGTTGCGGCTGCCGATTGGGGAAAACCGCTCGGTGCGCTCTATGAGGGTGTCGAGGTGCGACCGCGGCCGGTCACCCCGGCTCCCACTGAGCTGGGGCCTGATGAACGGGCCACGATGGCGGTGTTCGAGCGAGCGACCAGATCGGTCGTGTTTATCTCGAATACCGCCATCCAGCGGGATTTTTGGTCCTTCGACATTCTGGAGGTCCCTCAAGGATCCGGCTCAGGCTTCGTGTGGAATAAGCAGGGACATATTGTCACGAATTTTCATGTGATCTATGGGGCGAACACGATCAAGGTTACGCTGGCAGACCGCAGCGAGCATCAGGCCAAACTGGTCGGCGCCGATCCTGATCACGATTTAGCCGTCCTCCAGATTCAGGCCCCCGAGAGCCTGCTGGAACCATTAGCCATCGGCAGCTCACACGATCTCCGCGTCGGTCAAAAAGTACTGGCCATTGGCAATCCGTTCGGCCTTGATCATAGCTTGACCACAGGAGTCGTCAGCGCGCTGGGTCGCACGATCAAATCGCTGTCGAACCGGACCATTGAAGGGGTAGTGCAGACTGATGCAGCGATCAATCCTGGCAACTCAGGCGGACCGCTCCTTGATAGCGCGGGGCGCTTGATCGGCGTGAATACACAAATCATCAGCCCCAGCGGAGCCTACGCGGGAGTCGGGTTCGCCGTCCCGGTCGATACCGTCAATCGCATCGTTCCCGAGCTGATCAAGCATGGCAAGCTCATTCGTCCGGGGCTCGGCATCTCCCTCGTGCCAGATGCCATTGTCAGGCGATGGGGCATCAAGGGGTTGGTCATTGGCAAGGTCACTCAGGGCGGTGCAGCGGATCGGGCCGGACTCAGGAGTGCCCGAGAAACCCCCACAGGACGAATAGAACTCGGCGACATCGTGGTCGCCGTGGCCGGAAAACCGGTCACGACCATCGACGAGCTGATGGCGGTGTTGGAAGATCACAAGGTCGGCGAACAAGTGATCGTGGAGATCTTGCGAGGAAACCGCCGCGAAAAGATCACGGTGACGCTTCAGGCCGTCAATTAGCAGGCGACAATCTCCGATCTCTCTATGGTAGGATCTTGGTCTCATGTGGAGGACCATCCATGAGTGATCGCCGCTCAGCCGACTCGCCTCAAGAGCCGACCAGCAGACGGGAAGATCCGGGCACGAAGACCGGTTCTGATCCCCTCGAGCTCATTGACCAGTGTCTCGCGCTTTTCCCCGAGTCAGATCCCCGGCAGAAGCTACTGTATAAGCTGCGTCATGTGGTGATGCTCTCCCAAGCTGCCAATCAGCAGCGGGAAGCCGAATTCAGAAAAGTCAGCGAAGTGGTTGCCAAGCTCACGGCACCCGCCAACCGGATCGGCATGCTGCTGGCTTTGCCCGGCGAAGACCTCGCCCACATCCTCGTGGGGGGCGCCGAATATTATGCGAATGTCGATCCGCGAGTCGCCACCGGCGACCTCAAAATCGGGACGCAGATTCTTGTGAACGAAGCCTATGCGGTGATCAAGACACTCGGCTACGACCGGAACGGCCCGATCTTGAAACTGACGGAAGCCATGGCCGACGGCCGGCTGCGGTTTGAGCAGGAAATGGGACGGCAATCGCTGATCTTGCAGCGATCGAGCGACTTGGTCGGTGTGGAGCTGAAGGCGGGCGACGAAGTCCGGATCGACACCAGTCTACGCATTGCCATCGAGAAACTGGCGGACCGCAAGGCCGCCAAACATGTGCTCGACGAAGCGCCGAACGTCACGTGGGAGCAAATCGGCGGACAGCAGGAAGCCATCGCGGCGATTCGAAAGGCGATCGAGTATCCGTTGCTGCATGCCTCCACGTTCGAGCAGTTCAAGTTCTCCCAACCCAAAGGATTTCTCCTCTACGGCCCGCCCGGGTGCGGCAAGACACTCATCGGCCAGGCGGCTGCTGCGAGCCTGTCCAAGCTGGTCAGCGAGTCTGGTCCGGACGTGCACGGGGGGCGCGACACGCGCGCTCCCATCACCGGTGGCGCGTTCCTCCATGTGAAGGGCCCAGAGATCCTCAACATGTGGCTAGGCGAATCGGAACGCATGGTGCGCGATCTGTTTGCGCAGGCAAGAGCCAAGCGCCACGAGGGGGCTCTCCCATTCATCTTTATCGACGAAGCCGAGTCCATCCTTGGGACCAGGCGGGCCATGCGGTCCTTCAACATCTCCAATACCTTGGTGCCGATGTTTTGCAGCGAAATGGACGGCATCGAGTCCCTGCGCGATGTCGTCATTATTCTGGCCTCGAACCGGCCGGATTTGATTGACCCCGCCGTCCTTCGGCCTGGCCGTATCGATCGCAAGATCAAAGTCGCGCGGCCCAATCGCGAAGCCTCAGCTCAGATTTTGAAGGTGTACCTGCGCCATGACTTGCCACTCGATCCTGCGTTGCTTGCGGAGCGCGGGGGAGAGCAGGGAAGAGTCATGGCTTCGCTCGCCGACGACGTGCTCGAACAAGTCTTCAAAAGAAGTGATGAGAATCGATTGCTGTCCGTCCGGCTCCGAAACGGCCAGCAGAAAGTGCTCTACCGAGGGGACCTGGTCAGCGGCGCCATATTGGCGTCAATCGTTCAGCGGGCCAAGGAAAAGGCCATCGACCGCACGATTCAATCCGGGCAGCCAGCCGGGCTCCTGTCTCAGGATCTGTTTGATGCAGTCACGGAGGAATTTCGAG
>DASTQY010000141.1:0-3772 GCA_035761525.1 Nitrospira sp.
AGGCCACGGCAAGCCTCCTTTCACGCCGCGCTGCAGGCTTCCTGAGGGAGGCTTGGCGGCCGCAGCTCGGCGGCGTTGTTCCAGCTCGCGTAGAAGGCTGTCGATCCGTGAGGCGGATCGCTCGAGCTCCTGCAAGGCCCGCTCGTAGGATTCCTTTTCCTGCGTCAGTTTGGTCAGGTACAGCTTTTTTTCTTTCTTGACGGCGTTGATCTCATCCAGATGCTTTTCTGTGCTGCGCTTATAGGCCAGCATGCCGACGCGCGCCGCTTCCCGCTGTCGTTCGGCTTCCTGCATGGTGGCCATGTCGCTCTTAAAGGTCTCGATCAGACTGTAGTCCCGCTCGGAAACCGCCGACAGATAGCGCAGGCGTCGTTGGAAATCCCCGTACGAATCGGACGCAAGCAACGGCTTCCAATGTCCGAACCGTCCCTCCATATATTGCACACGGAGCCTGGCCAAGATCGCCTGTTGCCTGACCTGCACGCCCTCGCGCAAGCGCGCAATCTGGGCGTTGATCGTCTCGATTTCTTGATCTTTTTTTCGCAGCTTTCGGCTGATGTCCTGACGGGACTGCCGATACCGCATGTGTCGCTCGTCCAGCGTCTGAATTCCCTGGAGAATGGACTCCCGCTTCTTGCCCGCTTCGTCGGCCTGGCGTCTTTTTTCTTCGATCTGGTCTTTCAGCTGTTCCAAAGTCTTTCGCTCCCTGTCGATTTTCTCATTAATCGAATCGGCCCATGCCGCCGGCACCAGGCTTACGGCGATGAACAGGCAAAGGGCGGTTGGAGGAGGCCCTACCCGCCTCATACTTTGGCCTCGTCGAACCGCCGAAGGGACAAGAAGCTTCCGGCGCAGCCCAGGATGATCCCGACGGCGACAAGCAAAAGACAGATCGAGAGAGGAAAGAACACGGTGAGTTGTTCCAGCCCTCGCAAACGCCCGGTCGTTCGCATCTGTTGCCTGAACAGCTCATACAAGGCCTTCAGCATGAGCAGTGAGCAGGTGCTGCCCAACGCGCCCAGGACTGCACCCTCCAGCAAATAGGGGATGCGAATGAAGGTCTTCGTCGCGCCGATGAGCCGTAGGATGGCAATTTCATCCCGTCGTGCGAACAAAGTAAGTCTGATGGTATTGGCGATGATCGTCACGGCCGCTGCCGAGAGGATGAGGCCAATCCCAATGGCGACTACCTCGATCGACCGAATGACCGTGGAGAGGGCATCAAGCCAGTCCTGATTGTAATCCACTTTCGCGACGCCGGCGACAGCGGCGACGCGTTCCGCCCACCGTCTGACCGCGTCCGGCGAGCGGAAAGCCGGTGCCAGCGTCACGACGAAGGAGGCCGGCAAAGGATTTTGGCCCAACCCTTCCAGGAGATGAGAATCCGACGGGAACTGAGCTCTGAATTCTCCCAGTGCTTGCTCCTTGGAAATGAAATGCAATGTTCCCACTGCCCGATCGGCGCGCAATTGCTGTTCGATGTCCGACACCGTTGAGCCAGCAATTCCCTCCGCCAAGTACACCATGATCTTGATATCGTCCTGCAGCCAGCCGGCGGCCGCGCGCAGATTGACGTACAGCAGCAGGAAGACGCCGACACAGGCAAGCGTGAATGCCGTGGTGAAAATCGCCACGACGGTCGTCGTGCGATTGGTCCAAATGTTGGCCCAGGCCTCTCGCAACAGATAAGACAGCGTCCTCATACACCGACCCGCAGCTCCGGCATGAGGGAACCTTGCACGAGCGTGACAACTCGGCGATTGACTTGGGTCATCACGGACGGATCATGCGTGGCGACTACCACCGTGGTTCCCCGTGCATTGATGAGTTTGAACAAGTCGATGATTTCGCCTGTCAGTGCCGGATCGAGGTTGCCCGTCGGTTCGTCCGCCAACAGCACCACTGGTCCATTGACGATCGCCCGCGCAATGCAAACACGTTGCTGCTCCCCCGTCGAAAGACTCATGGGCAGTTGGTCGCGCTTGTGTTCCACGCCGACTGCCCGCAACGCTTCCGTCACCTTACGCTTGATATCGGTGCGGGAGATCCCTTGGACAAGCAATGGCAGAGCCACGTTGTCGAATACTGATTTTTTCTCCAACAATCGAAAATCCTGGAAGACCGTTCCGACCTTGCGTCGATGGTAGGCAATCTCGACGCCCTTGAGCGTCGTGACGTTCTTTCCGTTCACGAACACTTGTCCGACGTCCGGCCGCTCAGCGCCGATCAGCATACGCAGCAGTGTAGACTTCCCGGCTCCGCTCGGACCCATTAATAGGACGAATTCGCCCTTCGGGATTTCAAGCGTGACATCGCATAGGGCGGGCCGCCGATCATACTGCTTCGTGACATGGACGAGTTGGATCATCGCATTTTCACCAGCGTAAATCGTCCCCTGAGACCTCAAAGGCATTCTGAATATGCTCGACCTGCGCGCCCGCTGTCTGCAAGCTCTGAAGCAGCACGACGTCGAACCGACAAGGACGGTTGGACCAATGATGCCGAGCGAGGAACTGCGCCGCCAAGCGCACCAATTGAGTTTGCTTCTGCCGGTGAACGGCATGCACCGCCCCGCCAAAATCCGTCGTTCGGCGTGCCTTGACTTCCACGAACACGAGCACGTCGCCATCCTCCGCCACCAGATCCAATTCGCCAAGGGACGTGCGCAGATTCTTGGCGACAATCCGGTAGCCCTTCTGGCGCAAATAGCGCTCGGCCGTCTCCTCTCCTTCTTGCCCAAAGAGTCGTCTAGGGTCAAGGATTGTCACGCTATTGTCCGTCGAGCTCCTGCTGGACGTGCTGAGGCAGAACATCACGGGACCGGGCAATCACGTCAGCCACGGGGGCATAGGTCCGGCGATGGATCTGGCACGGCCCATGTGTCGCAAGCTGCAGCAAATGCTCTTCCGTTCCGTAGCCCTTGTGAGAGAGAAAATTGTAATGCGGATAAACTCGATGATATTCGGCCATGAGACGATCTCGGGTGACCTTCGCTACAATCGACGCCGCGGCCACCGACATACATAGCGCGTCACCTTTGATGATCGAACGAACGGGTATGGGACAGGCTGGAAGCGAAATCGCATCAATCAGCAGGCAATCAGGCTTCGGCATGAGCCCTGCGAGGGCACGATGCATGGCCAGTCGCGTAGCTTCCAGAATATTCAACCGGTCGATCTCTTGCTCGGTCGCACAACCAATGCCGATGCTGACCGCCCGCTTCCTAATCACCACGTACAGTTGTTCGCGTTCGGATTCGGAAAGCAGCTTGGAATCATCGCAGCCGATCAGACGGCACCGGCTGGGCAGGACGACGGCGGATGCTACAACAGGACCGGCCAATGGACCCCGGCCGGCTTCATCCAGGCCGGCGACACGGCGATAGCCGCACCGCCGCGCTTCCAATTCGAATTCATTTGTGGGACCCACGAAGTTGAGTATGCGTGCGGTCACCCGCGACCCTCGTGGCCGGAGAATGGATGATGTCGGTCAGGATTTCGCAGCGGCTGCTTCAACCGGTTCTTCCGCTGGCTCAGTTACGCGCGGAGAGCCGGCGCTCGCCTTGCTCTCTCCCACGAATTCGCGATCCTCAACCCGGGAGAACTTGCCCTTCTTGCCGCGTAGATAATACAGCTTGGCGCGCCGGACTTTTCCCTGACGGACGACATCGATCTTCGTGACGATTGGTGAATGGACGGGGAAAATACGCTCGACGCCGACACCGTAGGAAACCTTGCGCACCGTGAACATTTCCGTATTGAGGCTCCCCTTA
>DASTQY010000142.1:0-3006 GCA_035761525.1 Nitrospira sp.
GGTTATCCGAAAGCGGGTGAACACGTAGAGGACTCAGGCCACGGGGAAACCGCCGGTCAAAGGCGAAGCTCGGAGCACACCAAGAATGCCGCCAGGCCAATCAGTACACAAACACTGAGCAGAACATTCTTCGTGGACCACCATCCCTAACACGATGAGTTGGAGAACTGCATTGCAAAGACCAGGAGCCAGACGGTTGCCGTGATGGCCCGCAAAAACGAGGAGGACAAAGGTATTCGCGGCAACGTCGGGGGGCTGAGCGAGAACCGTCACCCCGGTCGAAAGAATGTAGATCTGTAGCAGAGAGGAGTCGTGGTCTTAGTATCCGCGTCCGGTGCTGCCGCCCCTGCCCATACGATCCAACGGAAGGGCTTCGTAGCGCTGCTTCAGATCGGGATGTTGGTTCAGGAAGCCTGTCACCGCCGCTTGGTCGGCAAAGACTTCTCTGCTGTGGGCACGATACTCCTCCACCGTCAGCCCGTACTTGGAAAGGACGGTGCTCAGTTTCGCGTTGATGTCCTTGCCCATCTCGCGCCTCTGCTCTTGAGTAGGAGGGGCTCCCTCTCCGCCTTTGAAATAGTTCGTCATCATCTCGCCGATCTCGATACGGGCCTTCACATACTTCTCAACCTCAGCCGGCTCGGCGGCAAGACCGACTCCGGTACAGAGGATGGCGCCCAGGAACACTCCGGTAATAACAGGGGGCAATTTCATCGTGGAATCTCCTATTTGCTCCATTCTCAGTGCCGCTAAATGGCTTGTCAATGAGCGCCTGTGGCTGATTGTCGTAACTTCGATGGGTGCGGGGCTCAATATGCGCCTTCTTCCCGGTGCACTGCCTATACATGGTCCTTCCAAGCTCGCTTGCTTTCTCTTCAAGGCGGGGCTGGTTTGATCTCCACTGCGCGCTTGGACGAGGCCCTTCTCAGGGCGCGCGTTCGGCGAGCACAGGAGATCAACCAGCCCTCACGCCCCTTTACTCATGGAGACTGGGACGAACGAGAATCGATCCATAGACCAGGGCGAAGAGGAGGTAGGCGCCGCTCCAAGCGAGTGCCGATAGGCCGAGCACCAGATGTGTCAGAGCCGTCGGAGCATCGGAAGCCGGCGAAACAATTCGCAGGATCGCACCAACGTTGACCAGCACATAGATGACGACGGTCATGAGACCGGCGTGGCGCGTGCGACCCGTATGACCCAAGCTCGCTCGTGTCAAGATCGCCAGCGTCATCGTGCCGACGGCGCCGGTCGTGAGGACATGCACGGCGTTCGCGGCGGGCAGCATGCCAAGGCTTGCACCTCCGAGCGCCAGCAGCGACAGCCCCACCCACCCATAGCCAACCGTGAGAATGAACACCAATGGCTCTCGCCACGCCATCCACCCTCGCCAACGGGAAAGGCGGACAAGGGTCAGCACGCCCGCCGCGATAAACAAGACTCCTGCTGCGTCACCTGCCGGCTGAACGTTCCACGCTAGAACGGCAATCAGGACGAGCAGCATCGACAGTTTATCGAAAAGGGAAAATGGAGCGGGCGACGAAGTGATGCGTTGCTCTTTCAGGTATTCGCCAGTGAAGGCCGGTGTCACGCGCCCACCGATGACGGTCAACAACATGAAGAGGATCGAAAGCGCCAGGCGCTCGGGCACATCGGTCGGCACGGCATGCAGCGCGAGTGTGTGAAACAGCATATTTGCGGCAGCATAGAGTGTGATCAACGCTCCGATCGGCGACCGGTTCCACATTCCAGCTGCCGCAATCTCGCGCCACACGAGCGCAGCCAACATGACCAGAAAGCTCGCATCGATGACCGCGGCCAGAACCGGAGCGGGCGTCGAGACTGCGACGACCAGCCGACCGGCCAGCCAGAGCATCCACAAGGACGCCAACGGCATGCCTCTCAGCGGAGTGCGCCCTGTCCAGTTTGGAATCGCGGTCAGGAGAAAACCGGTCATCACGGCGGGCAGGAAACCGAATAGCATCTCGTGGACGTGCCACTCGCGGGGAGCATAGAGGAAGCTGGAGCCAATTGCGCCGGAAAGGATCAATATCCAGACAGGCACGGCGACGCCCGCGAACACCGCGGCCCCGAGAAAGAATGGCCGGAAGCCATATGAGAAAAACGCGGGGCCATTGTAAGGAGGGAAGGTCGGTTCATCCGACCCGGCTGTCGGCTGGCTAACCCTGATCTCGATCGGTTCGCCTGACACGGGAGGCATTGTCGAGAACAGGCCGAAGCATTGTCAACTTCTTGTCTTCATAGCCCGATTCCTCACATGTGTTCGCACTTGCAACTCCATGAGTAAGGCAATCACTCCATCCCTTTTCATGGACGGAGGGCGCGGCAATGAGGATCAGGGCGTCGAAAGCAGACGGACCCCGCGCTGCGGGAAAGGAATCTCAATGCGTGCCGAGCGAAATCGTTCGATGATGGCCTGGTTCAGCTCCCCTTCCACCTTCACGAAATTGACGACTGCTACCCACGGATCGATGGAAAGCTTAATAGCAGAGTCGCCCAGTTCGGAGATGCCGATTGCAGGCGGAGGATCAGTCAGGACGCCGGCATTCTGAGCGAGAATCTGCCGGATCACCTCGAGCGCCTCAGTGAGATTAGTGGAATAGGCCACGCCGACTTTAAGATGGAGTTGTCGGATGGTGCTGAAGTTATGGAGGATTTCACCCACAATTTTGCGGTTCGGAATAACAACGAGCGAGCGATCGGGATGCTTAAGAATGGTCGAGAAGAGATTGATGGCGAGCACATCGCCTTCAACACCAAGCAGCGAGATATGCTCCCCGACCCGGTACGGTTTGGTAAAAATGATAGAGAGCCCGGCCACGACATTGCTGAAGACGCCTTGCAACGCCAAGCCGATGCCGAGTCCTGCAACACCGACGCCCGCGAGCAGCGGCGCGATCTGCACGCCCAACTGGCCCAGCGCGGCCATGACGGCGAACAGCAAAATCACCACCTGCACGGTTTTGACCAGCAGCATCCGAACCGGCG
>DASTQY010000143.1:0-5579 GCA_035761525.1 Nitrospira sp.
AGATCAGTCGCCTCGGCCATGGCCTTGACGACTCCGCGAAAGCCGTCGAGATCCCCTGCCAGGATCGCCTCCTGAACGGCGCCTCGCGTCCGCTCCAATCGCTTCGCCACGACATCGGCCACCGACGGCACCGGTGTCACGACCACTTTTCCCTTCGTATGTTGCTCGATGCTTCGCAACAGCCGCTGTTCCCGCGGATCGAGAATCGTAATCGCGGTCCCTTCGCGTCCCGCCCGTCCCGTCCGTCCGATGCGGTGCACATACACTTCGGCTGATGAGGGCAGATCATAGTTGATCACATGTGAGACCTGCGGAATGTCGAGTCCCCTGGCGGCAACATCCGTCGCCACAAGCAGCTCGGTCTTCCCGGTCCGGAAGGCCTGCATCACCCGATCCCGCTGGACCTGGCTCATCCCCCCATGGATGGCTTCCACCCGGTGTCCCCGGGCGCTTAGCATGAGCGTGACTTCGTCGACTTCTACACGCGTGCGGCAAAACACCAGCGCCGACTTGGGCGCTGCCGTCTCGATGATCCGTGCGAGCGTCGCCCCCCGATACGGTCGTGTGACGATGTAGGCGGCCTGCTGCACCCGCGGCGCCGAACCGGCCTTGACCGGCTCCTTCGCGATCGTAATTTCTACCGGTCGCTGCAGGTGCCGATGCGCGATCGATTGAATTCGCGGTGGCATCGTGGCTGAAAACAACGCGGTCTGTTTGGTCGTAGGCGTGTGCTCGAGGATCGCGTCGAGATCCTCCGCAAATCCCATGTCGAGCATCTCGTCCGCTTCATCCAGGACGACAATCTGGACACTTTCCAGCTTTAACGTGTGGCGTCGGATATGATCGAGCGCACGGCCGGGTGTGGCAACGATCACATCGACGCCTCGTTTTAGTGCATGCATTTGGGGACCGATCGCCTGCCCTCCGTAGAGAGGGAGAACGCTGGTCCGTAGTTCTTTGCCATATCGCCCGACGGCCTCTCCGACCTGAATCGCCAGTTCTCGGGTGGGCACCAGAATGATAGCCGAAGGCTTTGTTTTTGGACCGTGAACAATGCGCTGCAGCAAAGGCAGTGTAAAGGCGGCTGTCTTACCCGTTCCCGTGGCTGCCTGTCCCAACACGTCTTGGCCTGCAAGTAAAGGCGGAATGGCTTCCCGTTGAATCGGCGTCGGCTCCTCATAGCCCAACGCCTCCAGCGTCGCGAGCAACCTCGCTTCGAGTCCAAGCACCGCAAACCCGGGAGAAAAGCCGTGAACGGCAGTTGGCTCCGGCGGATTGGTATGGTCATGCTTCATCAAAATCTCTTTTCACGACAAGAGGGGCCTGAGGAAAACGGGCCTATATATGATCCTTCGAAATTTTTCACGCTGCTCATGAGGGTTGCCCGATCGGTCTCAAACGTGCGCGCGTCGACGAGCACCTCCCGCAGTCTAATGTTAGATCATTCTGGTGTGCGCGTTGCGCGAGCACAAGAGACCGACGGGCAACCCGTACTCCCTTCACCCCATTTGCTTGGGCCAGAGCGACTCCAGTTCTGGGAACTTTTCCCGGTAGTCGGCATGGCTGGCTCGCAGGACTTTGAGCGCCTCGTCACGTCCATAGATGCCGGTGATCTCCACTTTATGTTGCAGGGACCCGGGCGCCTGCTTGTAGGTAAGGAAATAATGTTGGAGCCGCTCGATCAATGTCGTAGGACAATCACGGATATCCGTAAAACTTCCGTACGCCGCATCTTCCTTCATGACGGCGATAATCTTATCGTCCGCTTCGCCGCCATCTGCCAAGCTGAATCCGCCGATGGGAATCGCGGTCAGCAAAATGTCGCTGTGAGGAATGGTCTTTTCCGTCAGCACGCAGATATCCAGCGGATCACCGTCGCCGACCATTCCTTTTCGCTTGGCTCGTTTGGAAAAGATTGCGGCCACCTTGTCCCCGCAGAAGGTTTGGGGAACGAGACCATAATAGACGGGACAATAGTTGGAAAATCGGTGCGGGCGATCGACTTTTAAGAATCCGCTGTCTTTATCGACTTCATACTTCACCGTATCCGTCGGCACGATCTCGATGTACGCCGTCACGACGTCCGGCGCCTTATCCCCGATCGACACTCCATGCCAGGGGTGCGCCTTGAACATCAGACCCATCAACCGTTGAATCGGATCCCCCAGAGAACGCGCCATCAATTCCTCCCCCCCAATGTCAGAGAACGTTTCACGAAGGCAATCTCGTGACGGCGATAAACCATTTTGGCTTCATGCGTCGGAAGTCCGTCCTCACATGACGCTTGAGCGACGGGCTCGAGTCGAGAACATACGTCGCGCCATCCTTTACACACACCACCCAATGCCAACACGCTCTTCCCCTGATGCGACGCCACTTGATCGCCAGGAGAGACCGCCTAGGCAATGCCGGCCAGGACCGGAACGGCCGCTCTCCGGAAGAGGCGTAGAGACGATACCGCTTCAGCAACCGCCGCACGTGAGTGGTCTCGGACCAGAGGCGGTGATCCTCGGCGCAAATTCCCAAACGACCCGCAGCTTGCCGCGCCGCCTGATAACTCACACCGGCCAGTGCAGCAACGCTGGCGATCCCACAGCCCGTTCGCTCCAACTGGATGACCGGCTTCATCACAACAATACCTTCAGTTTGCGTCCGCCCGAGATCGCGAATCCATGGCGCTGATAAAATGCCAGCGTCCGATCGAACTGCGGCAAGGGAGGCGTGGTGACTTCGAGGCGCCGCCATCCTCTGGCTTGTCCGACTTTTTTTGATTCGGCAATTAATGCCGTCCCTATTCCCCGCGAACGATGCGACGGACGGACATAGAATTCCGGAATCGTGCCGTACGCTCCCTCCGTATACAACGCATAACTTTGATACAGGGCCAGGAATCCCACAGCAGCTTCATCGTGTCGCGCCAGCAAGACGAGATAGGAGCCGTCAATGAGCCAGGCACGAGCGCGAGCTTCCGTGTCGTGGTGGTGAAAGTTGAAGGCCTTCTCGCTCACGGCCGACATGATTTCCTGGAGAAGCTCTCCAACCATGGCAGCGATGACCTCCGCGTCTTCCGGCCCAGCGAGATCAATGTCAGTGGTCACGGGAGATGTGTCTCGGTGTGCTGTCTGCATGTCACACAATGGTCCGCCCATGCAGGTTCAGCCATGAGGCTCCTCAATCGGCCCCGCCCATTCGCCCTTGGCCAATCGTACCTCTTGATACCCTCCGTCAGGCCACTGGAATTGTCCCGCCCCATCGACCTGCACGATGAAGGGATCGGCCTCATGGGCCTCACCGCGGAACCAATACCATCCTGCTCCCAGTGGCTTGGTCTTCGTCCATTGATACACCGCCATTGATCTCTCCATCCTTTGCGCGCCGCTTGTCCACAGACTCGTCCCGCGCCGGGACGGCACATTCCTTCTCACAGCAGGCATCTGTTACAGTCCGACTCGTGACGAACCCTAGCATGAACCGTCTGCCAATAGAAGATGTCCTTCCGGCCTTGAGCGATACCTTGGTGCAGGGCAGCAATGCCGTCTTGAGCGCGCCACCGGGTGCCGGAAAAACCACCCGCGTGCCTTTAGCCCTGCTGGATGCGCCTTGGCTGACCGGAAAAACGATCCTCATGCTGGAACCGAGGCGGCTCGCGGCCAGAGCCGCGGCCCATCGCATGGCCTCCTTATTAGGAGAATCGGTTGGCGCGACTGTCGGTTATCGGATGAGATTGGA
Organism: Nitrospira sp.; assembly: GCA_035761525.1. Lineage (GTDB taxonomy): Bacteria > Nitrospirota > Nitrospiria > Nitrospirales > Nitrospiraceae > Nitrospira_C. The sequence goes on from DASTQY010000143.1 coordinate 3,730, forward strand.
CAGCAAAATTGGACCGGTCACTCGTATTGAGGTAGTCACCGAGGGCATTCTCACCCGGCTGTTGCTCGAACATCCGGAACTAGAACGGTACGCCGCGATTCTCTTCGATGAGTTCCACGAACGGAGCCTGCAGGCCGATGTTGGCTTGGCCCTCTGTCTCGAAACCCAGCGGCTCGTTCGTCCCGATCTCCGTCTGCTGGTGATGTCCGCGACCTTGGACTGCGGGCCCGTGAGCGAGCTGCTTGGCGATGCACCGATCATCACTTCTGAAGGCCGGATGTTTGCCGTCGAAACGCGCTATCTGACCCATCCGCTCACCGGTCCGCTCGACGCGGCAGTTGTTCAGACCATCCGTCGATCCCTCACTCAGGACCAGGGAAGCGTCCTGGTCTTCCTGCCGGGGATGGCGGAAATTCGCCGCGTCGAACGACACTTGCTCGATGCGAATCTCGGACCAGGCGTCGTGGTCGCTCCGCTCCACGGCGATTTGCCACAACCTGCGCAGGACAAGGCGATTGTGCCGCCGGAGTCCGGCACGAGAAAAGTCGTATTGGCGACATCCATCGCCGAAACCAGCTTAACGATCGACGGCGTCCGCGTCGTGATCGATGCCGGTCAATTGCGAGTCCCCCGGTTCGACCCGCGCTCGGGATTGACGCGGTTGGAGACCATCCGCGTGACGCAGGATTCGGCCGACCAGCGCAGAGGCAGGGCGGGCCGGCTGGAATCGGGTATCTGTTACCGCCTGTGGACCGAACGAGAGCACCTGTCACTCGCACCACGAAGAACTCCCGACATCTTAGAGGCTGATCTCGCTCCAATGGTCCTCGACCTCGCTCAATGGGGAGAGATCGACCCTTCCCGCTTATGCTGGCTCAACCCGCCTCCTTCCGGAGCGGTCGCACAAGCGAAGGACCTTTTGATTCGTCTGGGCGCGCTGGATGCCAGTGGACGACTGACGCCTCATGGCAGGCAGATGGCCGATCTGCCGCTGCATCCCCGGCTCTCACACATGCTGCTCCAGTCCCTGACGCTGGGCTGTTCCGACCTCGCGTGCGAGCTGGCCGCCCTCTTGAGCGAACGGGACTTCGTACGAGGACCGTCGGCCAACCGGCAGACAGACGTTCGGCTCCGGATCGATGTACTGCAAGACATCAAGAAGCATGTCGCCAGCGGCACCATCGATCGAGGAACGATCGAGCGAATTACACGAACCGCCCGCCAATGGAGAACGCAGCTTGCTCGATTTCACCGGCTACCGGTAGGCGGATCTTCGGGGACGGACGTCGTCGGCCTGCTGCTGGCTCTCGCCTATCCCGATCGGATTGCGCAGCGGCAACCGGGCAATGAAGCCCGATACCTTCTGGCCAATGGTCGTGGCGCCATTTTTGCGTATCCGGACCCGCTCGCCTCTGAACCGTTTCTCGTCATCGCAGCATTGGACGCCGGCACACATTGGGCGCGCATCGATCTCGCTGCGCCGCTGTCGCCCAAGGAGATCGAACACCTCTATGCCGATCAAATCGACGAAGCCGAAGCGGTCACGTGGGATGACCGAACCCGGTCGGTGCGCGCCTCGCGACAACGCCGTTTCGGCGCCCTCATCTTGTCTGATGAGGCGCTCTCGAAGACGGACCCTTCCTTGATCACCAAGGCCTTGCTCGACGGCATTCGCCGTGCAGGCCTGGCCACGCTCGCTTGGACGCCGGAACTCCTAGAATGGCGCAGGCGAATTCAGTTCTTGCGGCGCCTGGGTGACCGCGGCGTTTCCACGTCGCGAGGGAGGGAGGGTGAAATGGGTAAACGCGACGTCTCGGCGTCGCCAGGGCGGGAGGGTGAGATGGGTGAAC
>DASTQY010000144.1:0-4489 GCA_035761525.1 Nitrospira sp.
GCTCATTTCACCGAAAAGCCGGTGGGCTTGGACGCCCGGATCAAGGAAATCACAGACGGTCGGTTTAATGACGAGTGGAATAAGATTCTCAAGATGAACGACCAGCAACTTGCCGAGCACTGTGCCACGGTGAAGTGACAAGCACTCGGCCAACGTTACCGTCCTATGCGCGACGCGCCCGGTGTGTTCATGACGACCGCTGACTATTGACGGTCTTGAAGAGATGGATATCCACGCACTTCAACAGATTGTTCACAGCACGAGGGATACCCGTCGGAAACAGACCATTGCAAAATTTTCTCCCGCCGACCGCGATCAGCTGATTCACAAATATCATCCCGACTATCGAGCCAGCGCCTACCGGCCGATTCGATTCGGTCCGAACAAAGGGGACCGGACGGTGGTCGAGTTGGCGACGTTGCTTGAGGGTGACAGCCCAATCCACGACGACCAGGACCTGACTCCGCACTATACGACCGATGTCCTCGTGATCGGCGGCGGCGGAGCCGGATGTGCCGCGGCGTTGCATGCGCACGGAGCCGGATCGCAGGTCATGCTGGCCACGAAGCTTCGGCTCGGTGATTCCAACAGTGTCATGGCGCAGGGCGGAATGCAAATCTCCGTGGCGCCTGAAGATTCTCCCGTCACCCACTTCATCGATACGCTTAAGGGCGGGCATATGCAGAACGACCATGCCCTCCTGAAGGTGATGGTCGAAGACGGGCCGGCCATTGCCAAGTGGTTGATCGAACTGGGCGTGCTGTTCGATCGTCAGGCCGACGGGAATCTCCATGTGAAGAAGGGTGGCGGCAGCTCAAAGCCACGACTGTTGACCTGCTCGGACTATACGGGCCTCGAGATCATGCGCGTCCTCAAGGACGAGGTGATCAACCAAAAGATTCAGTTGCTCGAATTCTGCGCCGCGGTTGAGCTGCTCAGCGACGAAGACGGCCGTTGTTCAGGCGCGGTGTTCAAGGATCTCGACAACCAGCGGAATGTGATCGTGGCCGCGAAGTCCGTGATCCTGGCCACCGGTGGCATCGGCCGGCTGCACATTCAAGGCTTCCCGACCAGCAACCATTATGGTGCCACTGGAGACGGACTGTGCCTCTCCTACCGCATCGGTGCGAAGTTGGCGCATGTCGACACGTTCCAATATCACCCGTCCGGCGCCGTCTATCCGGAACAATTGATCGGCGCATTGGTGACGGAGGGCATACGCTCTGAGGGCGGTCATTTGGTGAATGCGAAGGGCGAGCGGTTTGTCAACGAACTCGACACACGCGACGTCGTTTCCTCCTCGATCATTCGAGAATGCGAGGAAGGCAGAGGTATTAGAACCATGTCGGGGCGAGTCGGCGTGTGGTTGGATACCCCTTTGCTGGATGCTGAACATGGGCCGGGGACGGTCGAGAAGCATTTTCCCGCCATGATGATGCAGTTCGAACGATTTGGGATCGACATCAGCAAGGATCCGGTGTTGATCTATCCGACATTGCATTACCAGAATGGCGGTGTGAAGATTGACACCAATTCGGAAAGCGACGTGAAGAATCTGTTCGTCGCCGGTGAAGCCTCCGGCGGCCTCCACGGCCGCAACCGGTTAATGGGAAATTCACTGCTCGATCTCATGGTGTTCGGCAAGCGGTCCGGTCTCACGGCGGCTGCACGAGCCGCGTCCATGAAGCAGGAGAAGCTTACGCTCAAACACCTGCAGCAGTTCCGTGCAGAAGCCAAGAAGCACGGAAATCCCAGTGGCGTCATTTCTCCGATGATCCTGCCGGCGTACACGAGAAAAGTGGGGTAGACTACAACCGCAACATTGCTTGTCCCCGCGCCAATGCGGCGTCACGGAAATGGGTTCCGGCCTATCGCCAAAATCAATTGGAGGGTCTCCAAGTCGAACGAGTGCTGTTTGGCGGTGGTCACGACGGGTAAAGAGCGCAACGTCTCGCGCCGGGCTGGCAGATGAGAACAGTCGCGCAGGCAGAAACGTAACACCGTCCAGTCTTCCATGAATGAGGTAGAAGATGAATGTGCATGAGTTTCAGGCGAAGTCATTGTTTGCCCAGTTCGGTGTCCCCGTTCCCCGCGGAAAGGAAATTACTACGCCGGAAGCGGCAAAGGCCTGGGCCGATGAATTGAATACGCCTGTGTTCGTCGTGAAAGCGCAGATTCATGCCGGCGGGAGAGGAAAGGCCGGTGGCGTGAAGATCACCAAGGACAAGGCGGCTGTGGCCGGCCTCGCCAAGGAACTCATCGGCAAGACCCTGGTGACGCATCAGACCGGACCGAAAGGCCGGAAAGTCCATCGCCTGCTGATGGAGGAAGGTGCGAACATCGCCAAAGAGCTGTATCTATCCATTCTCGTCGATCGTGACACGGGATGGCCGACCTTTATCGCCAGTACGGAAGGCGGGATGGAAATCGAAGAAGTCGCGGAGAAGACGCCGGACAAGATCATCAAGGAAGCCGTCGATCCTGCCGTGGGCTTTCAGGGGCACAACGGCCGCAACGTGGCCTTTGCACTCGGTTTGCAGAACATCGAGCCGACGGTCATTAACCCGTTCGTTCAGATGCTCGGCAATCTCTATCGACTTTTCATGGACAAACACGCGGCGTTGGTTGAGATCAATCCTCTTATCATCACGAAAGAAAAGACGCTGGTGGCCCTCGATGGGAAAGTCTCGTTCGACGACAACGGCCTTTTCAAGCACGAAGACGTGCAAAAAATGCGTGATCTGAACGAAGAAGAGCCGTTAGAAATCGAAGCCACGGCGAACAATCTCAACTATGTGAAGTTGGACGGCAACATCGGCTGCATGGTGAACGGCGCAGGCCTGGCTATGGCCACGATGGACGTCATCAAGCTTGCCGGCAGCGAGCCGGCCAACTTTTTAGACGTCGGCGGCGGCGCGACCAAAGAGACGGTGGCGGCCGGGTTCCGCATTTTACTCAAGGACCCGAACGTCAAAGGCATTTTCATCAACATCTTTGGCGGCATCGTTCGATGTGAGCGCATCGCTCACGGCGTCATTGAGGCGGCCAAGGAAGTGAAAATCAACGTGCCGTTAGTGGTACGGCTGCAGGGCACGAATGCTGACGAGGGGCGGAAGTTGCTGGCGGAATCCGGGTTGAAACTGGAGGTGGCCAACGATTTGTGGGAAGCGGCGCAAAAAATAGTGAAATTGACGGGGAAGGCGGCGTGAGCGGTCTGGCCGTCCCTACGCTGCTCCAACGCTACGGCTCGACATTCCTGACATACAAGTGAACTGAATGGCCTGTCTGTTTAGGCAATACAAAAGGAAGCTCTCATGAGCATTTTGGTCAATAAGAATACACGGGTGGTGGTGCAAGGCATTACTGGCAAGGAAGGGTCGTTTCATGCGACTCAATGCAAGGCGTATGGGACGAAAGTCGTTGCTGGAGTCACCCCTGGGAAGGCCGGACAGGAGGTGGAAGGCATCCCCGTGTTCAACACGGTAGCTGATGCGGTAAAGAAGACGGAAAGCGACACCTCGTTAATCTTCGTCCCGCCGCCGTTTTGTGCCGACGCGATTCTGGAAGCTGCTGATGCCGGAATCAAGCTGATCATTTGTATCACTGAAGGCATCCCGGTCAACGAGATGGTTAAAGTCAAGCGTGCCTTGCGAGGTCGGGACGTTCGATTGATCGGTCCGAATTGTCCGGGCGTCATCACCGTCGATGAAGCGAAGATCGGCATTATGCCGGGATTCATCCATAAGAAGGGCATCGTCGGCGTCGTCTCACGCAGTGGCACCCTCACCTATGAGGCGGTACATCAACTGTCGACCCTGGGTTTGGGGGAAACCACTTGTGTGGGGATCGGCGGCGATCCCGTGAATGGGACCGGCTTTGTGGATGTGTTGCCGCTGTTTGAGAAGGATCCTGAGACGCAGGCCATCGTCATGATCGGCGAAATCGGAGGCGATGCGGAGGAAAAAGCGGCCGAGTACATCAAGAAGCACGTCAAGAAGCCGGTGGTCAGCTTTATTGCCGGTATCACTGCACCTCCCGGCCGCCGCATGGGCCATGCCGGTGCGATCATCTCGGGCGGCAAAGGCACGGCAAACGAGAAAATGAAAGCCCTGGAAGCCGCGGGAGTCCGGGTCATCAAAAATCCCGCCGAAATCGGCACCACTGTCAAGAAAGCGTTGGGACGTTAGAGAAGCGGTAACTGTAGGTTCATTCAACTTCCGTCGCCGTATTTGCTTTCCCTTCGCCTCCTATCGTGGTAGGCTCTCCTAAGCCTCGCAAGACGTGTTGTCCCGCAGGTATTCCTCCGTCCGTCTAGGCCTCAGTCGTTGATCGAGGCCAACCCAGGAGTTTCTTTGCGAGTATTTCTGATCCACGTTCGCGACCCGCAGTTTTACGCGCTTCCTGCGAAGACCCGCGCGAAAAACGGCAACATCCGCGTGATGGGCTTTCCGCCCATCGGGATCATGTCGTTGTCCGCCGTGGTGAAAGC
>DASTQY010000145.1:0-12304 GCA_035761525.1 Nitrospira sp.
GGACGCCGTAATGTCGAGAAAGCACAGCTCGTCTGCACCCTCTCGATCATAGACCGCCGCCACTTCCACCGGATCGCCGGCATCTCGAAGATCGACAAAGCTCACGCCTTTGACAACACGGCCGTCTTTCACGTCGAGACAGGGAATGATGCGCTTGGTCAACATAGCTCATACGGCCCGCAGACACGTGCTCATGACCCCTCAACACCGCGAAGGGCGGCGACGGCTTCGCGATAGTTCAACTTTCCGTCATACAGCGCCTTTCCCACGATTGCGCCTTCAACTCGAGGGCCGAGCGATTGGAGAGCCTGCAGGTCTTCGATTGTGGAGATCCCACCGGAGGCGATCACAGGAAAAGCAGAGAACGTCATGATTTCCCTCAAGGCAGCGATGTTCGGTCCGCTCAGCATGCCATCCCGCGCTATGTCCGTATATATGACGGCGCCAAGCTCGAACCCGGCCAACTCTTTGAGTAGATGCGTTGCCGTCGTGTCTGACAGCGAGGTCCATCCGTTTACTGCCACCTTGCCGTCGCGAGCATCCAAGCCGAGCAAGATCCGCCTGGGATATTCTTGACAAGCCTGTTGTAAGAACGCGCGATCATTCAATGCCCCTGTGCCTAACACAATGCGGGAGATGCCGGACTTGAAATACCTCCGGACCGTTGTCATGTTCCGAATGCCGCCCCCGACTTGAACCTGGACCGGCGTCGACTGGATGACGGCCTCGATCTGCGGCAGATTCCGAGGTTCTCCTTCTACGGCCCCGTTCAGATCCACGAGGTGAATGATCGTCGCTCCCGCATGTGCCCACCGTGTTGCCACCGATGGAATGTCGGTGCCATACACGGTTTCAGCGGCCATATCGCCTTGACGCAACCGGACGCAACGTCCATCCTTCACATCAATCGCCGGTATAACGACCATCGGTTTAGTCTTGCCCCGCGCCGAACGGAAAGGTTCTGAGCACCTTCTCCGTCCCATACTGGGCTAATTCCTCGGCAGTCACAAACCCTCCACCATGCTGGATAAACCCCAGAAAGTCCTCTGTCAGCGGCTTCTGCCGTTCATAATAATTGCCGACCCAGAGCACCTGTCCGTCGGACGCCACCGCTTTCACTTCAAAGCCTACTGTCGCGGGAGGATTCGCACCCATACGGCTTCCCGATCGTTCCTGGTAGACCAAGACCTTCCCCATCAGTGCAGCGTCGGCTTGCAGCTTCGCTGCCAGCTGAGCTGCCTGTGCTTCCGGCGTCGCCTGGGAGGTCTCATGGGAGGTCTTGACCGCAACCCTTGCAGTCTCGGTGGGCGAGAGTATGACGAGTCCCTGCCGATCTTTCAGCCGCGACCAAAACAACTGTGTCACCTTCTCGGCCGCATGCGCCGGGACGCCGGTCGTTTGTCGCAATTGCGGTTCAACGTTGGACGGGATGCCCAAGGAAATATCAGAGCGTTGGATACTTTGCGGCGTTGAGAGATACATGTCTCCGGCGTCACGGACTTGCGGAGTCGTCAAAGTCGTAAACGGCAACAACGCAATGCTTCGGATGTGATATCGAGGCAGTTCACTCGACGTCTGGGCCGTGACCTTGGAACCGCTGCAGGCGGAGCCGAGGATCAGCGACAGGGCAATGATCACGGTCGAGCAACTGCGTGCTGCTTCGCCGATGCTATGCACGCCAGGCCCCAAAATTTTTTATCAACCGCAAGCCCACTGATTGACTCTTTTCTGGATGGAACTGACAGGCCACGATATTGTCCTTCCATATGGCCGATACGAATGGAGTGCCGTAGGTCGTTGTGGTTGCTGTGACCATTGGATCCACCGGCTGGACGAAGTATGAATGCACAAAATACCAGTGAGAACCCGCGGCGATACCTGCAAAGAGCGGACAAGGCCGTTCGACGTTGACCTGGTTCCATCCCATGTGTGGGATCTTCAGCGCGGGATCCGGGACGAACCGCTTCACGTGGCCCGGAATGATATTGAGCCCCTTGTGCGCACCGAATTCCTCACTTTCCGTGAACAACAGTTGAAGCCCCAAGCAGATGCCCAGGAATGGCTTACCCGATTGAACGGTGGATCGAATGGGTTCAACCAACTCAAATCGCTCTAAGTTGGCCATACAATCGCCGAAGGCGCCCACACCGGGGAGGACGACATGCCCGGCATTTTTGATCGTCGCGGGATCACGCGTCACCACCGCCTGGTGGCCAACCGACTCGAAGGCTTTCCAGACGCTGCGCAAATTCCCCATCCCGTAATCAATAATCGCAATCATGGGCCATCCAGAAGCCTCGCCTCCCTTCCACGCTCGTAACCATACCGCAATCGGCTCATAAAACAGAAGGGCAGGTTCCCCGATGGACACCTGCCCCATTGGCACTCATTGTTCTGCGATGACTAGATAGCACCGGCGACGAAGATAGAGCCATGACCCGGCTGCAGGGGTGATGCTGTCTCGCTCTGCTGGTCGGACTGCATGGGTATGCGACAGATAGGACTTGCGACGCCTTACAACGTGCCCTTGGTCGAAAGCACTTTTCCTGCCAATCGCTCTTCCAACATCGTCGCCTGATCAAGAGCTTTCGCTGTCGCTTTGAAGATGGCTTCCATGATGTGATGCGGGTTGCGTCCATACATCAGATTGACATGGAGGTTCAACCCGCCATGGGTCACGAAGGCCTGAAAGAAATCTTCGAAGAGGCCAAGGTCGAATGCTTTGATCTTGCGGTCCGGCAAATTGACGTTGTACACGAGGAATGGCCTCCCGCTGAGATCGATGGTGACTTGTGCCAATGTTTCATCCAGTGGTGCCGAAGCGAAGCCGAATCGCTTGATGCCGGCCTTTTCCCCTAGGGCCTGATGAAGCGCCTTGCCCATGACAATCCCGACATCCTCCACTGTATGGTGCTCGTCGATGTCGAGATCACCCTTGGCCTGAACAGTGAGATCAAAAAAGCCATGCTTGGCCAACAACTCCAGCATGTGGTCAAAAAACCGAATGCCCGTGTCGATCTTGCTCTCTCCGCTGCCGTCCAACGTCCACTCGACGCGAATGTCGGTTTCCTTGGTCGCACGATGCAGCGAGGCCTGTCTAGGGGCGGCGTCTTTTTTCATGTGAACCTGCTTTGGGCGGATTTGGCATGCGCATCGAAGCCTTCGATGGACGCCAGCCGGATAAGGTGATCCTTTACTTTGCTCAATTCTTCTTTGGTGTAATACACAATGTTGCTGATCTTCGTATAGTCATGGATCGACAGCGCGGAAAAAAACCGCGCAGTCGCTCCGGTCGGCAAGACGTGATTCGGCCCCGCGATGTAGTCCGCGACGGAAGGCGGGGTATAGCGCCCCAAGAACAGTGCGCCGGCATGTCGAATTTTCTCCAGATAATCGAACGGCTTGTCTACGGACAGCGTGAGATGTTCGGCCGCGATCTCGTTCGCCACATCGATCGCTTCGTCGATCGTCGTGACCACGAAGACGACCGAATATTTCCGGACTGACTTGGCCGCAATTTTCTCGCGCTGTAATCCCTTCAGTTGTCTCTCGACAAGAGAGACCGTCTCTTTGGCAAGCGAGGCGGACGTCGTCACTAACCAGACTTGTGCCTCCTCATCGTGCTCAGCCTCGCAGAGCAAGTCGGCCGCCACATGCGCGGGTTTGGCATCGTTGTCCGCGACGACCAACAACTCGCTCGGTCCCGCCACCATATCAATGCCGACAGTCCCGTACAACATGCGCTTCGCCGTGGCAACATAGATGTTCCCCGGCCCGACGATCTTGTCGACTTTTGAAATGGTTTTCGTGCCGAACGCCAGCGCGCCGATCGCCTGCACACCACCCACGCGATAGATTTCCGTCACCCCGGCAATATCCGCTGCGACAAGCAAATAGGGATTAATGCCGCCTTTCTGAGGGGGTGTGCACATGACGATCCGCTTCACACCCGCCACCCTTGCTGGAATGGCGCTCATCAATACGGTGGAAGGATAGACGGCTTTCCCGCCCGGCACGTACACGCCGACGGCATCAAGGGGAGTGACGACCTGTCCCAACGTCGCCGCTCCATCCTGATACATCCAGGTTTTGGTCCGTTGCCGCTCGTGGAAGGCCATGATCCGTTGGGCGGCAAAACGCAAGGCGTCGCCTTCCTCTTTTCGAATCTTGTAGTAGCTTTCTTTGATTTCTTCGGGCGAGATCTTCAGCTGAGTCGGCGCGAGCGACACTTTGTCGAATCGCTTGGTGAAACGGAGAACCGCTCTATCTCCATCGCGCTCCACCGCGTCCAGGATAGCCCTCACGGGTTTTTCGGCTGTCGCCCCTTGCACCCGCGAGCGCCCCGCCACCTTTTTCAAAGTGGGGAGGAACGCCGGATCTGTAGAGGCAACGATCTTCATGTCCGCATCCGCTTGGGCTTCCGGCCCGCAGATCGTGCCGGCTTTAACGAACCGTCTTTTCGAGCCGGTCCAGGGGTGGCGCACGCATGCCGGAGTTTGCTGAGCAACTCGGCGACGGCCCGGTGTTTCAATTTGAGACTAGCCCGATTGACGATGAGGCGTGCCGTCGATCGGGCGATGCACTCGACTTCGATGAGGCCATGGGCTTTGAGCGTGTTGCCTGTTTCAACCAGGTCGACGATGCGATCGGCCAGTCCGACAATCGGCGCCAGTTCAATCGAGCCATAGAGCTTGATGATCTCGACCGGCACGCCGCGTTGGTTGAAATAACGCTCTGTAATCTTCGGGTATTTCGTGGCGACGCGGATTTTTGACGAGAGCCGGTCGCGTGGTACTTGCCCTCGAAAAGCGGCGACGGCAATTCTACACGCTCCGAACCCTAAATCCAATGGCTCGTAGACGTCGCTGTCCTGTTCAAGCAACACATCTTTGCCGACAACACCCACGTCTGCCGCACCGTGTTCCACATAGGTGGGCACATCGGTTGGCCGGACGATGAGAAACGTCATCCCGATTTCCGGGCAGGGGAACAGCAAGCGGCGGCTATCAGCCACGGGCTGCGCCGCGCCGTATCCTGCCTTCGCAAATAACTTGAGCGTTGGTTCGATCAATTTCCCTTTGCACAATGCAATCGTCAGCATCCGCTATCCTTTTCGTCGCTCGATGACAGCACCGAGAGCCCCAAGCTTCTCTTCGATTCGTTCGTAGCCCCGGTCGAGATGATAGACGCGCAGCACGTCGGTAGTCCCTTCGGCCGCCAGGCCCGCGAGGACCAATCCGGCACTGGCACGCAAGTCGGAGGCCATGACTGGAGCGCCTGCAAGACGTTCGTGCCCTGTGATAACGACACGATTACCTTCGACGCGAATATCCGCCCCCATACGGCGCAGCTCCTCTACATGCATGAAACGGCTTTCAAACACGGTCTCTGTAATGATACTTGTGCCCTCCGCCACCGACATGAGCGCCACCATCTGCGCCTGCATATCTGTCGGGAAACCGGGAAAAGGCAAGGTTCGAACGTCGACTCCCTTCAATCGTCCCCGCTTCGACGCATCGATATGGACGCGTTCTTTTTCGACCCGAATGGCCACGCCCGCTTCCCCAAGCTTGTTCAACAACGGCTCCAGATGTTCCGGCCGGCAACGGTTCACAGAAATCGATCCTTTTGTAATGGCCCCCGCCACCACATAGGTTCCGGCCTCGATGCGGTCCGGAATGACCTCATGATCACTGCCCCTCAGCTCCCGGACGCCTTCTATGGTGATGACGTCGGTTCCTGCTCCGGCTATTCTTGCTCCCCGCTTGACGAGAAAGTCTGCCAGATCGACGATCTCCGGTTCCTTCGCGGCGTTCTCAATGACGGTGGTTCCTTGAGCGAGTGAGGCCGCCATCATTAAGTTTTCAGTGCCCGTCACCGTCGGCACATCACAATAGATCGGGGCACCTTTCAGGCGTTTGGCTTTGGCTCGAATGTACCCGTGTTCGATCGAGACTTCGGCACCGAGCTTGGCCAACCCTGCAAGATGCAAATTCACCGGACGCGAACCGATCGCACAACCGCCGGGCAAGGACACGACGGCTTCTCCCCACCGGGCAACCAGTGGACCAAGCACCAGCACAGAGGCACGCATTGTCTTGACCAACTCATACGGTGCCTGTGTCGACCGAATGACGTCGGCCTTGATGACTGCGCGGTTCCCTTCATGATGCACTTCCGCACCCAAGATCCCGAGCAGCTTCCCCATCGTGACCACGTCCACGACGCGTGGAATATTACTGATGACGCACTCGCCGCCGCCGAGAATCGTCGAGGCCAGGATCGGCAGTGCCGAGTTCTTGGCCCCGCTGATCTGAACCTCTCCCTGAAGCACATGCCCGCCGGAGATGACGATTTTGTCCATACTGTTGCCTGCCTCCTAACCTGTCCGCCGGACGATCACAATCCGATTGATACCTGCCTCGTCGGGCACCACCTCCACCCTTTCGTAATCCGGCATCGCCTCGATTTTTGAACAGAGGTCCATGGTCTGCCCCTCGCCTACTTCCATGGCAAGCCATCCGCCCGGCATCAGGTAGGAGACTGCTTCCCCTAGCAGTCGCTCGTGTACTTCTGTTCCTCTGGGACCTGCAACGAGTGCCAGCCGAGGCTCATAACGGCTCACTTCCGGTTGGAGTCCGGCCCACTCGGATTCACGAATGTAAGGAGGGTTGGCGAGGATGGCATGCGTCCTCTTCTCCAGACCCAAGCCGCTCAAGGGAGCCAACAAGTCTCCATGCAACCAGGTAATCGATGAGTCGACAGCGTGACGACGTGCATTGCGCATGGCGGTCTCGAGCGCTTGCGTTGAGATATCCGTCGCGATCATCCTCGCCTGGGGAATCGATCGAGCCAGTGTCACGGCCAAACAACCGGATCCAGTACCGACATCCACGAGCGTGGGAGGCGTGCCTTGTGGCAGGCGACGGATGATCTCGTGCGCGAGCAACTCGGTTTCAGGACGGGGAATGAGGACGGTCGGATTGACTTCAAACTCCAGCCCGCAGAATTCCTGAGTACCCAGAATGTATTGCAGGGGCTCTCGAGCAACCCTTCGGGTCGCAACGTCGTTTAATCTGGCTACCTCACCGTCCGTCAGCGAACGTTCCCGGTCAATAATCTGATGCAATCCCGTGAGGCCTAACGCATGCTCGATCAACCAGAGGGCCTCCTGCTCTGCCGAATCGATTCCGGCAGCCTCGAGCCGGCGGCGCATGTCCAGGACTGTGAAACCAAGCGTAGGACACTGCGCAGTTCTCTGCTTGACCGACGGACTCACGAGGCCTCCGCCGCAGCGTGATCACGTTGGGCGCGCAAGGCCTCGACCAATTCGTCCATATCACCTTCCAGCACCTGTTCCAACTTGTGCAACGTCAATCCGATGCGATGGTCCGTGACACGGTTCTGGGGAAAGTTATACGTGCGGATTTTTTCGCTACGATCCCCGGTCCCGACCTGAGCCTTACGCGTTTGCGCGATTTCGGCCTCCTGCCTTTCTCGCTCTGCTTCGACGATTCTGGCTCGAAGCGTCCGCATGGCTTTTGTGCGGTTCTTGAGTTGCGAGCGCTCGTCCTGGCAGGACACCACGACGCCGGTGGGAATATGCGTGATGCGCACGGCGGAGTATGTGGTATTCACGCTCTGTCCGCCGGCGCCTGATGAACAAAAGGTGTCGATCCGCAGGTCCTTCGGATCGATTTGCACATCCACCTCATCGACTTCCGGCATGACCGCAACCGTGACCGTCGAAGTATGGATGCGGCCTGCCGCCTCGGTCACGGGCACTCGCTGAACACGATGGACTCCGCTTTCATACTTGAACAAGCCATAGCCACCCTTTCCCTCGATGACGGCGATGACGGTCTTGTATCCTCCCTTGCCGGTTTCCGAGGCCTCGACCATGTCGACTTTCAACTTACGCCGTTCCGCAAATTTGACATACATCCGGAATAGATCTCCGGCAAATAAGGCCGCCTCATCCCCACCCGTTCCGGCTCGAATCTCCAAAAACAGATTTTTATCGTCCCGAGGATCCTTCGGCGTCAGATGATCAAGCACCTGTTCTTCGAGCGCCTCGCGCTCCGTCTCCAACTGAGCGGTCTCCTCGGCTGCAAGCGAGTGGAGTTCGGCGCCGCCCGTGGGATCCGACAAGAGATGGGCGGCCTCCTCCAATTGCTTCAGAACGTCCTGGTACCGCCGGAACAGCTGCGCGACCCCTTCGAGTTCCGTCCGCTCTTTTGTCAACTTGACGAGCAAGACCGGTTGGCTGATCACGGACGGATCCATGAGCTGAGTGGTCAGCTCGTCATGTCGGTTGGCAGCCGATTCCCATTTCTTCAACAGGCCCGCTTCCATCACAATCCTCGATTGCACGCGATCTGGACACAAAAAAAGAGACCCTGCCTCTGCGAAGCAGGGTCTCTCGTATGTTCGTGAACCCGACTACTTGCCCTTCTTCGCGTATTTCTTCTTGAACCGTTCGACCCGCCCTTCGGTATCGACGATCTTTTGCGTGCCGGTAAAAAATGGATGGCAGCTCGAGCAGATGTCGACGTTGATGTCCCCGACGGTCGATCTGGTCTTATAGCTGTTGCCGCAGGCGCAATGGACTGTCGCCTCTCTATATAATGGATGAATACCCTTCTTCATAATTCCACTCCTGGCGTCCGGGCCCTCTCGCCTCCGCTTATTCGAAGGCGCGTCACTTTAACCTGTGCCGACCGAAAGATACAAGCGTTCAGCGGTTCATGGATTGCAAGAATTCCTGGTTGGTCTTCGTGCCGTGCACCTTATCCATCAGGAATTCCATGGCCTCCATTGTACCCAGAGGGCTCAGGACCTTGCGTAAAATCCACATCTTATTCAGACGGTCCTTGTCCACCAGCAACTCTTCTTTCCGGGTGCCGGACTGGCTGATGTCGATAGCCGGGAAGATACGCTTGTCGGCCAACCGGCGATCGAGATGGACCTCCATATTGCCGGTCCCTTTAAACTCTTCAAAGATCACGTCGTCCATGCGACTGCCGGTGTCCACCAGCGCCGTCGCCATGATCGTGAGACTTCCGCCATTTTCGATATTGCGCGCAGCCCCGAAGAACCGCTTTGGCCGTTGCAAGGCGTTTGAGTCGAGACCGCCTGAGAGCACCTTACCGCTTGGAGGAGCAATCGTGTTGTAGGCGCGCGCCAGACGGGTGATGCTGTCCAACAGGATGACGACGTCCTTCTTGTGCTCGACCAATCGTTTGGCCTTTTCGAGTACCATTTCGGCGACCTGAGCATGCCGCTGAGCCGGCTCGTCGAACGTAGAGCTGATGACTTCGGCTTTGACCTGCCGTTGCCAGTCGGTGACCTCTTCAGGACGTTCATCGATCAGGAGAACAATCAACGTCACTTCTTTGTGGTTCTTCAGGATGGCCCGGGCGATGGCTTGGAGCAGCATCGTCTTCCCCGTGCGAGGCGCCGCGACGATCAGTCCGCGCTGTCCCTTTCCAATAGGGGTCGTCAGATCCATGACACGCGTGCAGTATTCTTCTCGATCAAACTCCAGTTGAATGCGCTCCTCCGGATAGAGCGGGGTCAGGTTATCGAAGAGGATTTTGTCGCGTGCCACCTCAGGGTCTTCGAAATTCACCTTCTCGACCTTGAGCAGCGCAAAATAGCGCTCGCTTTCCTTCGGCGGTCTGATCTGGCCGGAGACGATATCGCCGGTTCTGAGATTAAACCGGCGAATCTGCGAGGGAGATATATAGATGTCATCAGGACCCGGCAGGTAATTGGAGTCGGGAGCGCGCAAAAAACCAAATCCGTCCGGCAGGGTCTCGAGGACGCCCTCTCCGAAGACCACCCCATTCTTTTCCGTCTGCGCTTGGAGGATGGCAAAGATCAATTCCTGCTTTCGGAGATTCGCGGCCCCTTCGATTTTCAGGTCGCGGGCGACGTCGTTCAGGTCGGCGATGGTTTTCTGCTTCAAGTCGGCAAGATGCATAACTTCTCCCTTAGTTTGTGCCATACATATCCTCAAGCTCGGGGGTAATGGACAAAGACAAGTGTCGCCGCGGAAATATGGTCAACCATTGAAAACGATGCGCAATGACGGTTCGATCGTGAGTTGGCTAATTGTGTGTTCGCTAGAGGGGATGTGCTGTGAAGGACGTGTCCGTTATGATCATCGTGGATGCGCCTGCAAAGCCGAACTCATCCCTAAGCTAATCATCGGTTCGTAGAGATGCCTCGGAAGTCTTGTGTGTGGAGAAGACGCAGACTCGACATGAAACGCTAACGTGGAGCATACCCTGCAAGACGATCATTGTCAACACCGAGTTCTTTTTCGCTCAAAGCTGTCCGTGATGATGAGATCACAGGAATCCTTCCCCCTCCGATGCCGAGCGGTTGCAGGGCTTTTGAATGGTATGTTACACCACACAGAAGGAGTTGACGATGGCTGGAGACGAGGATCAAGAACATGACCGGCTCTTCACGCTGTCGGAGGCCAATCACTTAATCCCACAGTTACAGTCCCGTCTTGCATCCGTTCGTCAGGCCAAAGCGGTCCTGGCACGGACCAAGGACGACATCCGTCGTGCCAGTGCACGGGCGGAGTATGGTGGTGGAAGCACGGCCGGCCCACTCTACCTGTCCAGCCTGCATAAAATCAGCTCGAATGTTCAAGCCATCCAGGAGATGGGAGTGCTGGTCAAGGACCTCGACCTCGGACTCTGCGACTTCCCCCACCTCCGGGAAGGCCGGGTCGTGTTTCTCTGCTGGAAGCTCGGTGAGCAGGAAATAAAATGGTGGCATGAAACGACCAGCGGATACAAAGACCGTTGCCCATTGGAAGACTCAGTCTGAATGTTGGCCTGTCAGCGATGAAATTCGTCATCATCGGCTTTGATGGCCCCGAGGGAGAAGCCAAACGAAAGATTTACCGTCCAGCTCACCTAGCCAATATGGAACCGCTCGACCAAGCAGGACGAGTCGTACTCGCAGGCCCGCTTACGGATAAGACTGGCAGCCTTATTGTCATCGAGGCCGATTCTTTGGAAGAGGCCGAGCGGTTTGCCCGCGAAGATCCGTACACCGTCTACGGCGTATTCGAACGGGTCGAAGTCCATCCTTTCACCCAGATCTTTCCCAAATCGACGTTGCCGACCCAGTAATTCAGCGGGTTACGATCTACCCGCGCCCCCCGGCAGTCGCGTTGCCGAGCCAATGGGCCAGCGGTATAGTTAGACATATGAGATTATGGGGTTTGGTGGCTCTCGCCATATCGACGTTCGCAATCTCTACAGGTAATCCTGCCCTTGCCGCCGCAAAAACAGTCATTGCGGAAGCCGAATACGTCATGGCTGATGGCGACACACTGGCGAGCGCGGAAGAAAAAGTCCTACAACGCGCTCAGCGGAGAGCGGTAGAAGAGGCCGGTGTCTATCTGGAATCCACTTTCTACGACGTCGAGCAGGAATCCTATGGACGCACCACTCGACGCACCTCGTTGGAGATCCGCACGATCGCCGCGGCCATCACCGAGACGGAGATTCTCGATTCACGCCGCTCCTTCGAGAACGAACGCCCTGTCTTTTTCATACGCATCCGTGCCAACGTGGATTTACACAATTTGGCCCAAGCCATTCGGCGCCTCCAGTCAGAGGCCCAGCTGGCAAGGCATTTTCAAGAACTGCAGTCGGAGAACCGGCATCTGCGCGCGCAACTCGAAGACTTGCAGCAACAGCCGTCGGGCGTGCGCATGCTGAGCATTGATGCGAGCGGGAAGCCTGAACCGGTTCAGCGAGCCAAGCAGCAACTCGAGCTCGCTTTTCATGCTCCGGACTTGCAAAAGAAGATTCAGTTGGCCTCGGAGGCCGCGCGACTGGATCCCCAATCCGTCGAGGCCTTGATCGTGAGAGGCCAGGCCTATTTGCGGCTGATCTCAATCGCCTATTCAGAACACCAGAAGCCCGGCAAGTATGCGGGGCATATCGAGCAAGCGAGATTTGATTTCGATCAAGCGGTGGAGCTGGACGCCAAGAATCCCTGGGCGTGGACCGGAAGAGGCGATGTGCAAACCTGGCTTAAGCGCACCGATGAGGCCTCGTCGGCTTATGAGCATGCGCTGGCCTTAGACCCTTTTTTTGATCTCGCGAGGCAGCGCCTCATCGGCCTCTATACGACGCAGGCACGCCGACAGGCCAAAGCCAAACAATGGGAGCAGTCACTTCTGACTCTCCACAAACTGCTCGACGCACCGATTCCAGACAGCTGGCGACCCTACCAGAAAGAAGCCTTTCTTCTTCGCAGCGACGTCCTG
>DASTQY010000146.1:0-4018 GCA_035761525.1 Nitrospira sp.
TGTTCCTCATTCCTTGTCTGGCGCTGACCTTCTATTACGGACAGGTCGTGGTGCCCGGCGGCGAAGATCCCGATTCCTTTTTCCCGACCACCAGCTATGCGCTTGTCCTCCTACTGATCAACCTCGATCTGATCGGCTTCGTTGTGCTCTTGCTCCTCCTTTCTCGAAACGTCATCAAGGCCTACTTCGAGCGGCGTCATCGGTTGTTTGGTTCTGGCTTTCGCACGAAGCTTGTGGCCGCCTTTATCGGATTTTCGCTCATCCCGACGGTCCTTTTGGCTTTCGTGGCCAGCGGCCTCGTGAATAAGGCGGTGGACGTCTGGTTCAGCGATCAAATCGACCATGTCATGCGTGACTCCTACGAAGTCGCCAAGATGCAGCATGCCGGCCACATTACGCTTGCTGTTAACAGCGCCCGTGCCATCAGCCACGAAATTTTCAGGGAAGATATGTTGCTGCCCGAGCAGCGCGATCTCTTGGTCGCGGCCATGGCGCGCAAGCGGGTGGAATTCGGTGTGGCCGGTATCGAAGTGTACTCCGCCAAGATGGAAACGCTGACGAAGTCGCTCGATGCGGAGGTGCCCGCAGGCGTCCTCGATTTGCCGATCGGCCAGCTCGTCCTGCAGGCGATCAATGGGAAGCAGGAAACGAACACCGTACAGGAGGCCGCGACCGGCAGGCTGGTCCGCGCCGCAACTCCGGTGGCGGCAAGCGGGCGGGGAAACGAAGTCGGGGGGGTGGTAGTGGTCGACGCCTACGTCCCCGAGTCGCTGTTGGCCAAAATGGACGGCATCGGGCGGCAGTATGAAGAGTATAAGCAGATCAAGGCGATGAAGAACCCCATCAAAGCCGGCGCCTATTTGTTCGTCGCCGTGATTACGGTGCTGATTCTGTTTGGAGCCTCGTGGTTCGGGTTCTACGTGGCGCGCAGCATCACGGTTCCGATCCAGCGATTGGCGGAAGCCACGGATGCGATCGCCCAGGGCGATCTCTCGGTGCGCATCGACGCCAAAGCGACCGATGAGATCGGCACCCTGATCGATTCGTTCAACCGCATGACCGCCGACTTGCAAAGCAGCAAGTCCACGATCGAATCCGCCAACGTGTCCTTACGCCGGACCAATGTCGAGTTGGACCGGCGCCGTGCGTATATCGAAACCGTCGTCGACACGATTGCCGCCGGACTGCTCTCGATCGACAAGAACGGGGTGGTGACCAATTTCAATCCATCCGGCGAGAGAATTCTCGGCCTGTCCGCAGGCCGCGTCCAGGGACGTCCGGCGAACGAAGCCTTCAAGGAATTCGGTCTGACGCTGTTTCAGACTATTTACGATCGCATGCTTCAGGATCAGCGTGATGATCTGACGCTCGACGGTACGATTGAAGTCGAAGGAAAGTTCCTGACCGTCGCGCTGCATGCGTCCAGAATGAAAGATGAACAGGAACAGGATCTCGGCGTAGTCCTGGTGTTTGAAGACTTGACCGAACTACTCAAGGCACAGAAGGTTGCGGCTTGGCAGGAAGTGGCGCGCCGGGTCGCGCATGAAATCAAAAATCCTCTCACGCCCATCCAGCTATCCGCCCAGCGAATGCGGAAAAAATTCATGGAGAAAGCCCCGGACTTCGATCGCGTATTTGACGAGTCGACCAATGTCATCGTGAACGAGGTCGCCAGTCTCAAGCACATGGTCGATGAGTTCTCGAAGTTTGCCAGATTACCGGCTCCTCAGTTGGTGCTGCAGTCGTTGCATGACGTGATCAACGAAGTGATCTCCTTGTATCGCGGGGGTCATAAAGACATCGAATTGATCGTGCATCTCGACGAGGACTTGCCGCACTTGAAGTTTGATTGGGAACAGATCAAGCGTGTGTTGGTCAATTTGCTGGACAATGCCATCCAGGCCATGAACCAAAAAGGACGGGTCTGGATCACGACCCAATATGACACCAGACGGCGTCGCGCCGTGGTGTCTATTGCCGATGAGGGCAACGGCATCGCGATCGAGGATCAGGAGAAGCTGTTTGTGCCCTATTTCACCAGGAAGAAAACAGGAACCGGCTTGGGGCTGGCGATTGTCCGCCGCATCATTACGGATCATGACGGCCACATTTCGGCCGGCAACAATCAGCCGCGCGGCGCTGTGTTTACCTTTGAATTGCCGGTGTAGGGGAGGTGTCTCAAGCCTATGTCAGCGTCGATCTTGGTTGTAGATGATGAGGAAGCGATCGTGTCGTCGCTGGGCAGTATTCTCCAGGACGAGGGCTATGAGATTGCCGTGGCCAAGAGCGGTGTCGAAGCGCTGAAGATCTATACGGTCGATCCCCCCGATCTCATGTTGCTGGATATTTGGATGCCTGAAATGGACGGCCTGGAAACCTTGCGCCGCGTCAAAGAACTCGTGCCGACCGCTCAGGTCATGGTGATGTCCGGCCATGGCTCCATCGAAACGGCGGTCAAAGCGATTAAGCTGGGGGCCTATGACTATATCGAGAAGCCGCTGTCCCTGGAAAATGTCACCCTGCGGGTCAAGCACGCGTTAGAGCAATTCCGGCTGGAGGAAGAAAATCGGTCGCTCCGCACCAAGGTGCAGCGAAAATTTGAACTCGTCGGGCAATCTCCAGCCATGCAGCAGTTGCGTCAATTGATCGATACGGCGGGGCCGACCAACAGCCGCGTGCTCGTCGGAGGCGAGAACGGGACCGGCAAGGAATTGGTGGCCCGTGCGATTCATCTTCAGAGCGCTCGAGCGGACCGTCCGTTCGTGGCCGTCAATTGCGCCGCGATTCCCGAAACCCTCATTGAGAGCGAACTCTTCGGGCACGAAAAGGGATCGTTTAGCGGCGCCACGTCAATGAAACGTGGACAATTCGAGCAGGCCGACGGGGGGACGCTCTTTTTGGATGAAATCGGCGACATGAGTTTGAATACTCAGGCCAAGGTGCTCCGTGCGCTTCAGGAACAACAATTCAACCGAGTCGGCGGGACCAAGTTGTTGAAGGTCGATGTCCGCGTGCTGGCCGCCTCAAACAAAGATCTCATGAAAGAGATTGAAAAAGGCACGTTCCGGGAAGACCTCTATTACCGGTTGAACGTTGTCCCGATCGTCGTGCCCCCGCTTCGGGAACGCCGGGACGATATTCCGCTGCTCATCCGCCATTTCATGAAGCTACATGCCGAAGAGCAGGGCTTGCGGACAAAAGAGGTGACGCCCGAAGCCATGGCTGTCTTTCAGCAATATGAGTGGCCGGGCAACATTCGGGAGCTTCGAAACTTGATCGAGCGCCTGATGATCATGGTCCCCGGCAACGTGATCGACGCGGCCCAGGCCAACCTGACACTTCAAGTCAAAGCTCCGGGAGCCGTTGCTGTTGCAACTCCTGCGGTCCAGATGGCGACCAGCCCTTTGTTTACCCAGCCGTTTGACTCGTTGCGAGATGCCCGCAACGCGTTTGAAAAGGAATATATCGGGCGAAAATTGCGGGAACATCATTGGAACATTTCTCGCACGGCCGAGGATCTCAAGATCGAGCGCAGCCACCTGCATCGAAAGATCAAGCTGCTCGATGTGGAAATGCGGCCGGAAGCCTGAGCGCGCGGGCTCTCACCCTGCTTCTCATCGCGTTGACCTCTTCAAGACTGCTCCGCTAAGATGCGTGCCCTGCTATGACCACCTATCGCGAAGCCGGTGTGGACATCGACGCC
This sequence comes from Nitrospira sp., assembly GCA_035761525.1. Lineage (GTDB taxonomy): Bacteria > Nitrospirota > Nitrospiria > Nitrospirales > Nitrospiraceae > Nitrospira_C. The sequence goes on from DASTQY010000146.1 coordinate 3,704, forward strand.
GGAGACGAGTTCGTCGATCGCATCAAGCCACTTGTCCGTTCGACTTTCCGCCCGGAAGTGTTGGCAGACTTGGGTGGATTCGGGGGACTCTTCCGCCTGCAAGCCCAACAGTATGCAGATCCGGTTCTCGTCTCCGGCACCGATGGCGTCGGCACAAAGCTGAAAATCGCCTTTATGATGGACCGGCACGACACGGTGGGCATCGATCTCGTGGCGATGTGCGTCAATGACATTGTGGTGAGTGGAGCCGAGCCCTTGTTCTTCCTGGACTATTTCGCCACGGGGAAGCTCGCCGTTGACAAAGCGCAACAGGTT
>DASTQY010000147.1:0-4102 GCA_035761525.1 Nitrospira sp.
GCAAACGAATCGAAAAGGAATTGGCCGTCATCCGGCAAAAAAGTTTCGCCCATTATTTTCTTGTGGTGGAAGAAATCGTCCGTCAGGCTCCGCGCACTTGCGGCCGGGGATCGGTTGCGGCTTCGATTGTCTCGTACTGTCTCCAGATCACGCATGTCGACCCGCTCAAGCACCATTTGTTCTTTGAACGGTTTCTCAATCCAGGCCGGAAAGATCCACCCGACATCGACATCGATTTTCCGTGGGACGAGCGGGATCAAATCTTGACGTGGGTATTCCAACACTATGGCGACCGTCAGGCTGCCATGGTGGCGAATCAGAACAGTCTGGGCTTCCGCGCAGCCATCCGCGAAACGGCGAAAGTCTATGGGATCTCAGCCGCGGAAATCACGGCGATCGCTTCACGCATCACACGGCAAACAGGTCTCCTGCAATTTGCCGACGTGCCGACCAACGGGCAATGGGCGAACCGACTCTCGCAGGCGCTGCGACTCCAAGCGCCATGGCCCGAGATACTCGCCCAAGCCCTTCATGCACAGAATCATTTTCGCCACCTCTCAATGCATTGCGGCGGCCTGGTGATTGTTCCGGACGAAATTAGGCGATACGTGCCGGTCGAGTTCACAGCAAAAGGCCTACCGGTGATTCAATGGGAAAAGGATCAGACGGAGGAAGCGGGGCTCGTCAAAATTGATTTGCTGGGCAACCGCTCGCTTGCGGTCATCCGGGATGCGATTGCCGCCGTGGCGTGCCACACCGGGCATACCATTGACTATGCGAGTTGGGATCCGCTGACGGACGAAGCCACCCGCGATCTGATCCGACGCGGAGATACCATCGGCTGTTTCTATATTGAATCTCCCGCAACAAGGCTCTTGCTCAAAAAGCTCTGGAAGGGGATGCCTGCCGATCGTCTTGCCGTGGCCGACGTCTTCGACTATCTCGTGATGGTCTCTTCGCTGGTCCGGCCCGCCGCGATCACCTTCGTGAACGACTTCGTGACGCGCGCGCACGGGCACTCACATGATCCTCTTCACCCCTTGATGGAATCCATCCTGGAAGAAACCCATGGCATCATGGTCTACCAGGAAGACGTCACGAAAGTGGCGATGGCGCTCGGGAATTTTTCATTGGAAGACGCGGACCAACTGCGGAAGGTGATCAGCAAAAAACACAAACACCGGCAGCTGCGGGACTATTATCATCAGTTTTGCCGCGGTGCAGCGAAGAACGGCGCCTCTTCGGCCACGATCGCCAAAATCTGGACAATGATCATGAGCTTTGCCGGCTACAGTTTTTGCAAGCCTCATTCGGCCAGCTATGCTCAGGTCTCGTTCAAGTCCGCCTATCTGCGAGCTCATTACCCGGCCGAATTCATGGCCGCTGTCATCAGCAATGAGGGCGGTTTTTATTCGACCTTCGCCTATCTTTCGGAAGCCAGGCGGATGGGACTGGCGATCCTCCCTCCCGATGTAAATACGAGCGATTGGGCTTATCACGGCGAAGGAGACCGACTTCGAATGGGCTTGATGCAGGTAAAAACGATTCCCAAACCCGTTGCCACGGCGATCGTGGCCGAACGTGACCAGGCAGGTCCGTTCCGATCGTTTCAGGATTTTCTCCGGCGCGTGCCCCTTGAGCCCATGCATGCCCGGGCGCTGATCCGCGCCGGCTGCTGCGATTCCATCTCCGGCGAGTTGACACGACCGGCTCTGCTGTGGCGGGTGTTCGCTGGGAAAGAAGCCGGTCCCTTACCTGTCCCGGACGAGTATCCGGCTTTCCAAAAGCGCGGTCATGAGATCGAGGCGTTCGGCTTTCTCGCCAGCCGCCATCCCTTGACACTGTATCGTAAGCAGATTGAGCAACTGCGTCCGTTGCCGGCCTCGCAGATGCATCAGTTCATCGGATGCCGCATCACCACGGTGGGATGGCTCATCACCGAAAAGCCGGTTGAAACCAAACACGGCCTGCCGATGGAATTCATCACGCTTGAAGATCACACGGCACTGTATGACGCCACTCTTTTCCCCGATGTCTATCGGCGGCGTTGCCATGTGCTTTCATCCAACCGGGCCTATGTCGTCCAGGGACTTGTAGAGGAAGCCTTCGGTGTCGCGACCCTCACTGTGCTTGATCTGTACCCGCTGGATTCCACGACCGCCGTCGCATGGCCGCATGAGAACACGTGGTATGATGGCCTATGCGACGCCCCGCCCGATCAGCCGACTCATTCATCCCCTCTCACCTAAGTCTTCCCACATTAGGAGAGGCTGCTGCCCGCTGCACGGGGTGCGACTTGTACAAGCAGGCCACCCAGACCGTGTTTGGAGAAGGCGCGGCACATGCTTCGATCCTTCTGGTTGGCGAGCAACCGGGGGATCAAGAGGACCGCGCAGGTCATCCCTTTGTAGGACCGGCGGGAAAAATTTTAGATAAGGCACTAGACGAAGCCGGAATTGACCGTCGGGACCTGTATGTCACGAATGCCGTAAAACACTTTAAATGGGAACCGCAGGGCAAGCGCCGCAAACACAAGAAGCCATCTGTAGCTGAGATCGCCGCCTGCCGGCCCTGGCTGGAAGCCGAATTGCAGGTAGTGGGGCCGCGCGTCGTCGTCTGCCTCGGCGCGACCGCAGCTCAATCAGTCTTCGCCAAGGCCGTCCGACTGGGTGAAATGCGAGGTCGGGCGTGGGCGACCCCGCTCGCCGCCGCCGTCTTTGTTACGATCCACCCTTCTGCTATCCTTCGACATCCCGAATCGGCGCAGCGCGAGCAAGAATACCGCCGTTTCGTGCAGGACTTGCACTACATCACGTCGTACCTGCGGAAGGCCGCCTAAACAGATCATGCCGCGCTCACATCGCTCTGCCAAGTCTGGCCTACTCATTATCGATATGATCAATGAGTATCGTTTCGATGACGCAGACAAGCTGTTTCCCGCCATCGAACAAACTGCAACGCATATCGCGAACCTGAAACGGCAGATGAAAGCGCGCAGCCTACCGGTCGTCTACGTAAACGATAATTTCGGCAAGTGGCAGTCGGACTTTCGTAAACTTGTGACTCGATGTCTGCATGAGCAATGCCGTGGGAAGACCATCACCCAGATTCTGCTGCCAGATGAAGACGATTACTTTGTATTGAAACCGAAGCACTCAGGCTTTTATGCGACGCCGCTCGAGATACTGCTTCGCTTTCTGCAAGTTGAGCGAGTGATTATTACGGGAGTGGCCGGCGACAATTGCGTCTTGTTCACCGCGGCCGATGCCTACATGCGAGAGTTTGAAGTGACCGTGCCTTCGGACTGTGTTATCTCGATCGATGCCAACGCGAATCGCTCGGCCCTGAACCACATGCGAGTAACCCTCAAAGCAAAGATCGCCCCTTCGAGCGCATTATTGACACACCTTGCGGCGTAACATATCTGCTGGGTGCGCGGCGTTTCTGAGACAGGTGTCGCCGGCACACGAATGTTCGACATCGGGAACGGGTGGATGTAATAGTGACGCAAGAACGCGGGACACAGAGGGGACGTGGCGGTCAATCACACGTTGAATCGGAAATACACAATGTCAGCTTCTTTTATGACATATTCCTTCCCTTCCAGTCGAAACAACCCTTTTTCTTTCACCTTGGCTTCTGATCCGCATGCCAGCAGATCATCGTAGTCGTAGACCTCGGCACGGATGAAGCCGCGCTCCATGTCAGAATGAATCTTGCCGGCTGCCTGAGGAGCCTTGGTATCTCTCGGAATGGGCCAGGCGCGGGATTCGGTCTCGCCAGCCGTGAAGAATGTGATCAGATCGAGCAGGGTGTAAGCTTCCCGTGTCAGGCGCACCAGACCGGACTCGGTCAGTCCCATCTCATTCAAGAAGTCCGGTCGTTCACTCTCCGGCAAGGAGGCGAGCTCGGCCTCCAACTGACCGCAGATTGACACAACACGGGCGCCACGTTTCTGTGCGAAGTCGCGAACCTTCTTGACGGTCTCTTCATCGGCATTCTTGCCTTCTGACACATTGGCCACAAAGAGCACCGGCTTGGCTGCAAGCAGTTGACAGTCGTTGAGGATGAGCCGCTCCTCCGGTGTATAGGTCAGATTTCC
>DASTQY010000148.1:0-5158 GCA_035761525.1 Nitrospira sp.
TGGCCGTCGCAAAATCCAAGCCGATTTTCTGGTGAATTTGTAGTTGCCGCAAACCTTCTTGCGTGATCTCGACGGGGTCTTCAGCGGTCCAAATTTTGCGTTCTTCCGTGTTGATGTGCTTGAGAATAGCATGCAGCAGCGTCGTTTTCCCCGAGCCGGTCGGCCCTACGCACAGGATAATGCCGTGCGGCTGTTCCGCCATCGCCTTGATCGCCTGCAATGCGCTCGGAGTCAACTCCATAGCTTCCAGAGGCATCGGTTCCTTCGCGGTCAAAAGGCGCAGCACGGCATCTTCGTTGCCGCCGCCGGTTGGCAGGGTGGCCACACGCAATTCAATGCTTCGTTGGGCGTCGAGCTTGAATCGGATCTTCCCATCTTGCGGCTTACGCCGTTCGGCAATGTCGAGGTTCGCCATGATCTTGAGGCGGGAGATCAATGCCCGGCGGTAAGCGGCTGGCACTTTCGTGTAACTAAAGCAGGTCCCATCGACCCGGAACCGGATGTTCATTTCCCGCTTGCCCGTGCTCGGCTCAAAATGCAGATCAGACGCACCAAGCCGATCCGCTTCGCTAATCAAATGGTTCGTGAGCCGGACGATAAGGGAATCGTTCTCGTCGATAGGGCCGGAAGGCCTCTCGTGCACCGGATCAAGAGGAAGATCTTCCTCCAATTCATTTAAGATGGTTCCGATGGTTGAAGCGCTCCCCTGCTGCTCCGTCGTGGCGCCAAGGAACTGTTCAATGTCGCGGCGAAGCCCAACGGAATACCGGATGGTCATGCCCGGAAAACTGCGCCGGACGTCCCACCCTCGTTCAAGATCGTGAGGATCGTGAGCCAGCACGTCGAGCAGTTGGCCGCGGCGAGCAACGGGCAACCAAAGGTGTTTTTTCAAGTAGTCAGAATTGAGTGGGCGCAGTAGATCCGAAGCAATCACTGTCCGTTCGTCGTAAGGAAGGTACGGGCATTGGTAATAGTCACTCATCGCCGCGCCCAGCACATCTTTGGGAACCTGAAAACGATCCAAGAGCAGGCTTTCCATATCGTCACCGCCTTCGGCCGCCTCGTGTGCCGCACGGTCCAACACGGCTTGAGAGACAATGCCCCGGCAAACGAGCAGATCCAGGACGTTCTGTTCAATCGAGGAAGGACGGCTTTTCAAACTTCTTCCGGCCTTTTTTCTATCCGCCTCAACCGAGAGGATACCGCCATCGGCTGAGACTGAGACGTGAGAACCCTCCATCGGATCCTCGCATCAAAATTTCGGTTGCCATGTGGAAGGAGCACGATAGACGACAGGCAAGCCGCGGAAGAGTCCTTTACTGAAATCAAAGTTGTACCAAATTTCTAAAGCAGGAGGCCGAGTTCCACCGGCGACCGTCCCTGAGGTCATAACAGCGCCGAAAATGCGAGTCTGTCGTTCCACCGTGATGTTGCCTGCCGCATATAACATGCCATTGAGGTGAATCCCTGGCAGTGTTACGGGAATTCTGCCGCCCAAGGCACTCGTCCCTTCAGGAGGCGGACTCAACACCGTCACCGAGCGCCCCGGTCCGCTTGGCCTCACGAGGATATGGCCTTGCACGACCAGCAGAGCTTCGACATAGTCTGTATCAACGACCAACGTACCTAGATTGTCCGATCGCGGGGTCTCTCCGTCCAAAGTATCGATGAACAGAAGGCCATGCGATTGTCCGACCGTCAATGAGGCCAACACCTCGGAAGGCGACCGGCCGGGATCCGACTCGATCGATCCCAACTCATGAAGTCGTCCATCTCGATCGAGCCGATAATAGGTTCCATAGCGCTGCGCCGTTTTCTTCAGCAAGTCGTAGTCCCACCGATCAAGCCGTGTTCCGGGCGTCGGTTCTTGGCGCGTGTGCACATTCTGGGGAGCACTCATAGTTCCTCCAGAAGTCGAAAGAACGGAGAGATTGCCGCCGATCCAGTAGTCCACCCACCGGTCTTCAAACGCCCCCAGCGTCTCGTAGGATTGACCGTTGATTGAGGCGGTCGTGCTTTTGACCACAAGATCTTCCATGCGGGTGATCGCCATATCGCCCATCACCCGCGTATCGCCCCAATGCACTAGGAAAGGGCTCGCTGCCTCCGGCGAAGACGCGGTCAATCCTTGCCCGGTCTGCATCGCCGCTCTCACTGGCGGGAGATGCACGGCGCCCAACTGGAACCGAATTGTGCTGGCGGCAGGCCTGCTGCCTCGGGTTGAAGCCGTGACTTCCACCGTGCCAAGTAGACCCGGTTCCACTGGCGCATACAATTTGATCATCTCGAGACGTCCCGTCTCCGATAAGGGGCCGCTGAATCCACTTGGCGCCCGATTGAGTATGCGATCATCGTCCTCATTGACCGACTCCAAGAGAAGATCCGGGTGGTCAGGGGTTCCAGTGAACTGGGAACGACCCTCGGCATCAAAAAAGGAGGAAGCGCCCGTTGCATCAGCTCGCCGCTTGGCGAGCAAGTCGGTAATGGACGTCGGCGTCGTCGACGCGTCGTGAAACCAGCTGACGACCAGCTCGGTGGCGGCGTCAGCCAATTGCTGGGACTGGCCTTGCTCTCTCATGGCTGAAATCCCCGGCGCGTCCTGTCCCACCAGGTACAACGCGGTCATGCTCAACAGCGACAACATGATCACCAGCATCAGGGAAGCCAGAAGCACATGGCCACGATTCTCAACCAGGCGGTCCCGTCGTATCTTCATAGTCACCTCACTCAGCGGTTCATGTTCGCAACGTGATTTCTCGCTTGCTTGCCACTGCACGGTGTCGAGCGGTAATTTCGACAATCACCCGTCGCACAAGGCCTGGATGCGCGGTCTTCCGACCTTGTGCATCCCAATACGAGAACATGATCGACTCGACATGTCCCACCAGGACGCTGGCGCCGCCATCAACCTGCCGCAGGAATCTCAAGATCCCGCTCTCGTCCAGTCGGCTATAGTAGCGCACCCGATTTTTCACCGCGGCGGAAGCACCGGCTGGAATGGGTCGAGCAATCGGCTCGACAAATGCCAGCAGGCTCCGATGTCCTGCTCGGGCAAGCGTGAATGAATCGCAGCGTTCGTTCCAGCAGACCCCAATGAGCTTGTTATCCGGCCAGCCGCGACCGTCCTCAACAGCCAGAGTCGTTTCTCCCATCACACCAGGTGCGGTGACCTTCGTCATGAGTCCGCTGATATTGGCCGTAAACTCGACAGCATCAGGGCGAGCGACCGATAGAGAGCCGATGCTCGCCAAATGGAGTTCTTGTGCGAGCAACTCGAGGCCCACCCGGACGTCCTGAGCTTGGATAATAGTATTCCCCTCCTTGAGGAACTGCTGGTGAAAGTAGGAGAAAGATTGCAACGCCGCGCCTAAGACAACGAGCCCCGCTGACATTGCTGCGAGGACTTCCACTAGACTGGATCCGGACTGGGTAAAGAGCGGCACCCTCACCCGTGATTTTCTCGCCGCGCTCCTTGTTTGCATGTGCAGGATCTCCGTTAGTGATGTCCGGCTAACACCGCGTTGGCGCGAAGAGTTACGACCCGCAGTTCGTGATCGCCATAGTGGGACCGGTAGCTTGCACGGGCCTCGATGAGCACATACCCAGAGAGGGCGAGGTTTCCCCCCTGATTCGGAGCCACTGTCCAAATCAGCGTGACTCCGTTCTGTTCGTACCTGGCCGAATAAATGCCGTCGCCGGCCACGCGATCTCCTGCAGTGCCATCATCGTGCATGAATGACTCCGGTAGGCCATCCTGATCGAGATCTTCCGTCAGCAACTGGTCCCAACGAACCGCCCGCTTCGCTTCAAGTCTCGATTCCGCCATTTCCATCGCTCTGGTTGCAAGGACCCCGCGGCCGAATTGTTGATGTGCGGCCTGAAATGCTCCCATCGTCGCTACCAATCCGACGGAGGTCAGGGCCATGGCCACCAGCACCTCAGAAAACGTGGCGCCACCGATAGATTGAGATGGCGACCAGTCGGTCATGAGATCACCACTCGCCCGCTCAAGCTGACGGTGATCGTGGTGCGTCGATTGTCCCGGTCGTGGATAATAATGGTGCTGGCGGTTGCCGAGCGTCCGCTAGGATGAAAGAGGAGGTCGCACCCCGCTGTCGGTTCGTCAACGACGATACCCTTGTCCCCATATCGGTAGACATTCAGAATTCCATCGGCCTCCGCTCGCTGGAGTGAGATCGTTTTCCCTGAAAGGTCGAATCGCATGAGGAGGCGCTCCCGCCTTGCCATGGCCAGTTGCCTGGCCATTCTCAAGGTCGACGCGATTTCAGCAGTCGCCGTCCTCGCCTGTAGGCGAGCATTGAGAGACTGGAACGCCGGTCCCGCCATGGAGGCCATGATTCCAGCAATCGCTAACACGACAAGAAGTTCGAGGAGAGTCCTCCCCGATGACGCTGGAAGTCGCGCAATCGCTCCATACTTCCAATGACTCATTCCAGGCTCCGTTGTTTGGCATTTCTGATTCCAAGACTTGTGCCGCACACGTCGTATAGGCACTCGACAGCATGTCCACAGCAGGTATCATGCAGTTCAGCGCACTTGTCTCTCGGAGACTCTTGAAAGATTGCAATGAAAAACGCCGCGAGTTGGATACAGGCAGGAGGTGAATCAGATACATGCCGGCCAGGCACATCCGGCCGCGGAACGCACAGCGAGTCTGACAAGGCTTTGGATCAGCTATCCGGAAGGAGTCAGCAAGGTCTGATACCACTCGAGCAGCGGCTGGGCAAAAAACATGGAGACAAGGGCACCAAATACGAGGAATGGGCCGAAGGGGATGTATTCATCGCGTTTCATCAATCCAAGGCCGATCAGGCTCAGGCCTATAAGAGAACCAGACAACGAACCGACCATAATCGTCAAGAGCGCCGGTTTCCAGCCCAAGAATGCGCCGATCATGGCGAGTAACTTGATGTCACCGCCGCCCATCCCCTCCTTGCCAAACAGATATGGGCTAGCCCAGGCCAAGGCCCAAAGAATTCCCCCGCCGATCGCGACCCCCAACAAGGCGTTCATCAAACCAACCGGCAGCACCGTGGCTGCGCCAAGCAGGCCGATGACGATGCCGGGAACGGTCACGACATTCGGAATGATTCTGTGAGTCAGGTCAGTTCCTGTCACCACGAGCAACGCCGAGAAC
>DASTQY010000149.1:0-9902 GCA_035761525.1 Nitrospira sp.
AGGACATCAAGAGCTCACTGTAACGCCATGCTGAAACGAATTTTCGGGTTGGAGACGGAGTACGGACTCCTCGTTCATCAAGACCGACCTGACCACTCACCCACCTGGTTCGCGCACCAAATCCGTGATCATATCTTCCACGTTCAGCGGCAGGGCGTGCTGGATCTGCATCATCGTGGGCACGACGAGCCGCCGGGGAACGGCGGTTTCTTGACGAATGCCGGACGGATTTATCTCGACATGGGGCATTTGGAGTATGCCTCGCCGGAATGCCATTCGCTGACCGACCTCGTGGCCAGCGATCGAGCCGGAGATACCATTTTGCAACGGGCCGTGCACGATCTCGGGCTCCGCGATCAGGTCTCGCTAATCAGAAACAACGTCGACCATGAGACCGACGCCACTTTTGGCTCCCACGAAAACTACTTGGTCACTCGCCGATTCCCGTTCAGCCGGCGTGGTCTCGCGCCGCTGGTGACGTTTCTTGTGACAAGGCAGATTTACACCGGTTCAGGTCGAGTGGGGGCCGCAAGCCCCCAGGATGCCTGGATTCAAATGGATCGGCTGATCGTGCCGCGCGCGGCGCTAGGCCATCGGTCGCAATCCCCCCAGCTCCCGTTTCAAATTTCACAACGGGCGGACCACATCGTCAATGATTTCTTCGAGTGGGTGCAGCAGAACCGCGCGATCGTGAACACGCGTGACGAGCCCTTGGCCGATCCGAACCAGTACCGCCGCATCCATCTCTTGCTGGGCGATTCGAATATGGCCGAGTATGCGACGGCGTTGAAACTCGGAACGACCGGATTGGTGCTGCAACTGATCGAAGAAGGCAAAAGCCCGCAGAATCTTGATCTCGACGAACCCGTCGAGGCGTTGCAAGAGATCTCCCAGGACCAGGATCGCGAATGGATCTTGCGCCTGCAGTCCGGGAAGCGCATGTCCGCCATTGACATTCAGGAGCAGTTTCTGGCTGCCGCAAAGACGCATTACGCAGGGCAGGACGACGAAACAGCCTGGGTACTCGAACAATGGGAAACCGTCTTGCAAGATCTCCGTGGCGATTACAGCTGCCTGGTGGGACGTGTCGACTGGGCGTCGAAATTGTGGTTGTTGGAGACCTTCCGGGAGGCGGAAAACCTGGAGTGGAACGATCCAATGCTGAAGAGCTTGGATCTGGAGTACCACAATCTCAACGCTGAGAAAGGCCTGTACTATGGATTACTGCAAGAAGGGCGGGTGCCGCGCTTGACGACGGACAAGGCCGTGGAGTTGGCGATGGAGCACCCACCCCGCAACACCCGCGCTTTCGGCCGGGGCGAGCTTGTCAAGCACTTGCTGACCTGTGGGCCACCGGCAGAATTGGAGGCTGCACGGAAGGAAGAACGGTTGTTCCCGTCTTATGTCATCAATTGGTCGATTTTCCAACTACGCGGGCTCGACCCGTTTCCCATGCCGGATCCTTTTAAGAGTTATGCGCAGGAAGTCCACTCCCATCTCGTCAGGCCCTAAGCCGGCCAGTCAACTGCCCTCCGATCGCTTCAATCCTAAGGTCTTGATTCGCCTCGGGAAAATCGTCCGGTGCTATGCTTATAGCTGGCTTATCGCGTTGGAAATACGTGAGGAGGTTCAGCATGAAAGCAAAGCGATGGATGATGGAATACGGAGTGGCCATGATGTTGGCGATGCTCTTTGCTGTTGTCTTAGGGCATTTGCCCCTCTTCCGGGACACTGCGGTGGGAAAACTGCATGCGTCTGACATGGTTCAATTCATTGGTTATGGCGCCGGCATCGTGTTGGCCTGGTTCGGAGCACGGCAACTTGCGGCTGATCCGCCCGAAGAGTGGAAGTGGTTGGTAGCCTATCGATCACTGATCTTGCCGGTGACGACTCTCATCGTCGTGGGGCTCGCCTATCATGTCCTGTTGTATGTCTGTCAGCCCTTTATCGGTAAATCGGGCAAGGAGACATATAACTGGACATTCATTATCGGGCTCATCGTCTGCTGCGGCTGGTTGATTTTTACCTGGGTCCAAAAGTGCGCGCCACAGATCGCATCGGCGGAACCCCGGCGGCTGAGAAAGGCCGCATAAGTTATTGCGTGTCCGGCTGCTTCATCCAGAGGCAGCCGGTTTTTCTATTCCCGCCGTCTTACAATCTCGACGATTCGGTTTTCCACCCAGTACCGGTCTTCCTCACTTCGCCTCGTCTGGAAAAATCCGCAATGGCCGCCATGAGTGGGAGCGAGCAAACGGATGGATGAATTTTGCTGTACGGCAGGAGTCAGGAACATGGAGTAGGGAATAAAGGGATCATCTTGCGCGGTGATGATCGTCGTAGGGACCGCAATGCTGTGGAGGACGTGACGGGCACCTGAACGATCGTAGTAATCTGCCGCATCACGATACCCGCCGTCGGGGGCCGTGTAACGGTCGTCGAATTCACTGATGCGCGTAATGGCCCCCAGGCCTTTCGAATCCCACTTGTCCGGAGACAGCAACGCCTTCCGCCGCAGGCGCGCCTTGAGCCTTGTCAGGAAGTGACGGTGGTACAGCCAGTTGGCCGGCCGTTCCAATTCATGGACACACAAGGTCGGGTCGATGTTCGGACACACGACGACACAGCCCGCAAGTGCCGGTTGGCTCCGGCCCAGTTCACCTGTTGCCTTGAGGAGCAGGTTACCGCCCATAGAATATCCCACGAGCCAGATGCGATGCGCCTGCTCGGCGGCCAACTCATGCAGCACGCTGCGGTAATCTGCACTGAGGCCGCTGTTGTACAGGGTAGGAGACAGATGTTCCGTGCCTCCACAGGTGCGTTGATTGAGGCGAACCACATTCAGGCCCGCCTTGTAGGCTTTCGCTGCAATGCCATGCATGTAATGTGAATCGCAACAGCCTTCGAGCCCATGCAGGAGAAGCATCGTTTGAGCTGCCCGCCGATTGTCCTGCCAGTGGCAGAATCCGACGATCTGCGTATCAGGCTCCGTCTGAAAAAGCCGCCGCTCAACCGGGATACCGGCCAACAGTGGTCCCCTCGACCAGTAGCGAGGCACGACGGTCATGAGATGATGATTCCGAAGCGGGCGAGCGGGAACGAATGCCGGCAATGCCATCGCCTCGGCATCGCCAGCGTAAGTGACCGTTCTCTGGCACCTTCCTTCGGTCACATCACTCCCTCAAGACGTTGAAGCCTTCGCTCCCGGCATGACCGATCGATTGAGGCGGCTCCAGGCCATTCCCATGGTATCGAGCAACGGCGTCATGATGGTGGTCAGTGCGATCACCATGATCCCATTGCCAAACTGGGTGGGAGTGATGACGCTGGAAGCGAGTAGGGTTCCCAGAATGACGAAGCCGAATTCTCCGGCCTGTGCGAGAAGGAAGGCAACACGCGCAGCCGGTCCGTGTTCCATCCGGATGATCCGGGCCGCGAGGTACAGCACGGCAACCTTCACGACCACGATTACGAGAACATGCATAAGGATTCTGACGGGATGTTCGATTAAAACGCTCACATCGACTGTGAGGCCCACGGCGACAAAGAAGAGTCCTAGCAACAGGTTCTTGAAAGGCATGACTTCATTTCTGAGCTGGTGCCGCTGTTGTGTGCCGGACAAGGCGACTCCCATCAGGAACGCGCCTAGCGCCATCGACAACCCCATGCGTGAGGCGACCCAGGCGCTGCCCAACACGGCGATGAAAAGAATCGCCGTGAAGGTTTCGCTCATGTGTTTCTCGCTTGCCATGCTGAACAACCACGGACAGATCTTCCGGCCAAGGAAGAAAAGCAATGCTACTGCGCCGACTGCCGGCAATACCTGCCATAATGAATGGACGTCCGTCGATTCCGTTCCTGCCAGCAGAGGCACAAGCGCGATGATGGGCACAACGGTCAAATCCTGGAACAAGAGAACGGCAAACGCGGCCCGGCCATGCTCCTGGTCGAGCTCATTCTTCCTTTCCAGAATTTGAATGACCAGCGCCGTTGAGGAGTTTGCCAACACGAGTCCGAGCAATAGTCCTAAGGACCAGCTTTGGCTGAACCAGAGCCAATAGAACATCAGCACGACGCCTGTCACTGCCACTTGCAGCACTCCCATTCCCAGAGCGTATCGCCGTAACGACCAGGCTTGTTTGAGGTCCAGCTCGAGGCCGATGACAAACAGGAAAAACACCACGCCCAATTCTGAGAGCTCCCGCAAGCGTGCCACATGGGCGGGGGCAGGAAGATGCGGAAGTCCGAGCACCACTCCCGACAGCAACAAGCCGAGCTCAGGCCCGATACCCACGCGCCGGGCAAGAGGAATCATGACGGCGCTGATCGTCAATAATAGGGTGATGGCCAACAGGATGTCTGGTAGGTGTAGGGGAGGCGGGTTCAACGTGTTTTCCCCACGCGTTCTGTTCCATTCATCACTCGTTTTCGATTTGAGTAGAGCATATTCGTCTTCCTGCACGGACGTGCGAACAGAATGCTTCTGACTTCAGCCGATGTCACACCGTTTGGCGATGAGACGCGACGGGGGCTATGCCGAAAAGACAAACACAAGAAGAAGGTCATTTTCTCGCAGGAGCAAGCTCGGAGCGATCATGTGGTTAGACTGGCTCCCCGGGCAGGACTCGAACCTGCGACCAGCCGGTTAACAGCCGGCTGCTCTACCAACTGAGCTACCGGGGAACGAGGTTCAATGCGAAGAGGGAGTCATTCTAACAAACTACTCGAAGAAGGGGGAGCCCTTTTTTAGACGTCAAAATCTTCTGTCTCGTCCTCGTCAGAAGAGGCATCTGTGTTGCCCTGCGCCAGGGCAGCATAATGCTTAGCCCACGTGAGATACAGATTGCCGCTGTCCCGCATTGTGTCCGCTGCCTTGACCAGTTTTTCAACGAGCTCTGGATCCTTGCCGGTCGCTTGGATGACGGCGGCACGGCGCTCGATGGCCTTGGGATACTCCGAGATAAGACCGGAAATCTCCTTCAGCAGTTCCTCAATAACGTTATCTTCATCGTGTGCCATACCGTACCTCGTATACCAACAAAAAACCCCATAGCGCGAACGCCATGGGGTTGTTCAGTGCCATGTGGGCCCGTCTACCCCTGGTAGGCTTGTCCGAGAGCTGCCGATTCTCCCTTTTTCGACATCAACTGGCCGGTCGCACTCACAGCCTGCATCAAGATAGCTTCGTGCTTGGCAGCGTTGCAGACTACCACGCACAACTCACAGCCTTTGCAGCGATCGATGTTGACTTCCGCCACCATCTTGGCTGAGTTGAGATCGAGGCAGTTCGCCTCGGGACAGTACATGATGCAGAGGCGACAGCCTTTCTTGGCTGTACATTTGTCGTCGATAACTTGCGCGACGTTATACATTAATGTTCGTTCCCTTTCTTACGCGGCAACGGCCGGATTGCCGACCTGCAACTCAACCTTGTTCTTTTCGGCCCATTCACTTGCAATCTCGTAGGCACGCTTCACTGTCGCAAGGTTCTTGGCGAGCAGCATTTCTTTCTTCGCGAATTTCTTCTTGATCGCTTCGTCGAGTGAAGCGGTACCGCCCGACGCGACAAACTTTTTCCCGAACCGCTCTTGAAGGGCTCCATCGAGGGCTTCCATCGTGACGCATTTGGTGATGCCTGATACCGACCCGATCATGGCCATGTTTGTAGATAACTCGGTGCCGGCGACTTCAATGGCGAGCTCAGTACCTGCAATGTAAAACACCGCAACATTCAAATCCTTCAGCCGTTGGACGTCCTCTTCTGAGAGCAGAGGTTGAGCGGAGTTGATCACGACGACACCGCCCTCCTTGACGCCGGAATAAAACGGCATCGTATAGCTCTTCCCCATGGTGATGACCTGCGGGTGGAACACTTGGATCACGTCCGGAAACACCAATTCGCCGCGGTCGTAAATCCGTTCAATGCCAATGCGGCAGTAGCTCTCGGCCGGCGCCATCCGTTTTTCGGCCCCGAAGAACGGATTGGAAATGGAAAACTTGCCGTCCCGGTTGGCGGCCATGGCCAACACATGCGCCGCGGTGACGGCGCCTTGCCCGCCCAAGCCTGACATTCGGATATTGAGTCGCTTTTTGATCATGATGGCCTCCGGTTCCGTTAGGCTTGGCCAGCCAACTGCTTGGCGGCCGCTTTTCGCTCCTTGTCCTTCGCGGCAAGTTCGGCCAACAACTGTTTCGCCGGCTCGCTGACGTATTCCTTGTACGCGAACCGCTCAGCTGGCTTCTCCGAATCCCGCATTTCCTGCAGCCCTTCCATGCTGTTCTTGCCGATTTCGAGAATGCACGGTGTATAGAGCTGAAGATAGGTGGGGCCGATTTCCCGCGCGATGTGGACGGCATTGCGGATGACCTTCTCGACCAGCGACGGCTTGCTGACCGTGCAGTTGACGACATAATGACAACCGGACTCGCGGGCGATCTCCGGCAGCCGGACTTTGTCGAACAGCTTGCCGACGGGCGCCATCTTGGCGACGAAGCCCTTTTGCATCAGTCCGCTCTCCTGGCCGCCTGTGTTGGCATAGAGCTCATTGTCGAAACAGATCGTAGTGAACTTCTCCTGGCGGAACCAGGCTTGGAGCGTCATGTCCAGACCAATATCGACGGTAGCGCCGTCACCGGCCAAGACGACCACATCCTTGACGCGGCCGGGGAACCGAACGCTCAGGGCTCGTTTCAGGCCCGAGGCGATGGCGTTCTGATTGCCGAACAGTGAGTGGATGTTGTGAACGGCGACCATTGGGAACACCAGGCTGGTGCAGCCGGTTGAACCGACCATCACGGTGTCTTCGGGATTCGGCAGTGAGGCAAGGATATACCGAAAGGCCATGGACTCCGGACAGCCGGCACACAACGAATGCTGTTCGATCAGTTCCTTCGACGAACCGATATCCTTCCAGCCACGGTCTTCCTTGCCGTAGGTCGCGCTTTTCACGAGATCTTGGTAGTCCGACGGCATGATGTCGTAAAGGTCTTCAGAAATCTTGATCCGTTCCTTGCTCATGAGGCCTCCTCAGATTCGCTCGCGGGAGCGAACAGTTCAAATTTGTGCTGCTCAGCTTCCACGACCGGCCAGGGAGAAGCTCTTCATCCCGAGGGTCGTCTTGATTTCCGATACGATGATTTCCGGCGGCATGGTCATGCCTCCGCACACATGGGGACCGGCGTGTACACGATGCGGGTTTGGAATCGTCGCCCGGATTTCCTTCGCCAACCAACCGGTCACGTTGAATTCGGGCACGAAAATGTGCTTGGCGTTCTTGGTGGCTTCACGGATCTCTTCTTCCGGCCAGGGCCGTAGCGTTTTGATCTTGATCAGACCACAACGCACGCCCTCGTCCTCCAGAAGTCGGATGGCTTCTCGTCCTTGCGACACCGCCGTGCCCGAGGCCACGATCATAATTTCTTGGTCGATGTCCTCGGTATCGATCAGGCCGTTGAGCCAATGGATCGAATGTTTGCGCGAGCGTTCAATCGCCGCCCATATTTCCTGCTGCCAGGAGGCATGGGTCGCATAGCTGATGTAATTGCTTTTCATGACGAACGGATCACGCATCATGCGAACCGGCGGACATTCCATGTCCATGCAGGGCACCGGTGAGCGGTAGGGATCATAGGGCGGCAGGCACATGTCGGCTGGCGTGAGATTCACCACGTCCTTCGTATGCGTGACAAAGAAGCCATCGCAACAGAGGGCCAGCGGCAGATGCACATCCGGTTCTTCCGACACCATGTAGCCCTTCAGAATCCAATCGAAGAAGTCCTGAGCTGTTTCTGCGTGCCAGACCAACATCCCGGTATTGAGTAGATAGGCGATTTCCAGCGTGTCAGGTTGAATCGACAGCGGCGAGTTGATGCCGCGACAGGTGACGATCATTTGGATGGGCAAACGCGCACCGGCCCACATGGGGAAGTTCTCCATGGCGCGCATCGTGCCTGGACCTGCCGTGGTCGTGAACACGCGTGCCCCTCCGAACGCCGCACCGGCACACTGCGACATGACGGCAAACTCACTTTCCCCCCGGAAATAATCACCGATATATCCCTCGGCAAACAACTCACCGATGAGCGCTGCAGCTTCGCTTTGCGGCGTGATCGGATACGCAATCATGACGTCACAGCTGGCCCGCCGAAGCGCTTCCTTGATGACCTCGCTGCCTGTAAAGAACGACGGAGTGCGCGGCGCTTCGTGCATCATTTTCCAGGTATCAGTAAATGTCTGTCCTTTTTTATTTTGGGTACCGATAACTGAATGGGTGTCTGCCATGGACCAGCCTCCTTTCACTGCGCACGGTGCTTCAAACGGCTTAGTTCGAAGCCCCGCTTTTGGCCGATGTCTGCCGTGGTTGAACAGTACCTTTTAAGCGTTTGACTGTGTCCGCCAGTTTCATGATTTTTTCGACAGATGCATCACGGAATGAGAGCATCGCATCTTCGTGCCCGGCTTGTGCGCACATCGCGATGGTGTAACAGGAAGTGCCGCCGCGGATGATCTTGAGTGACAGATTGGCTTGGTGACAATGCACACCGACGAACATGCAGCAATCGATCTTGTTGTGCCAAATAGTCAGGTTGGGGTGGTTCGGATTGATTTCGACCTCAGGATTGATCTTGGGATATTTCGGTCGATAGTCAGGCATCGGAATCAGCATGGCTGTCTGACCCGGCTGCACACACTCCTTCAGTGTGTTGTAGAGATGGCGGATCGCCGTGGCTTTTTTAGCGGCCTTTTCGTTCCAAGCCCAGAGGACAAGCGGTCCGGGGAAAATCGTCGGCACCTTGGCCATTAAGAATTGACGGGCGGCTTCCTCATACGCTTTTTCTTCCGAGACAATGACGCCATTGATGTGGGCTTCACCCGGATTCGGCAAGAAGATTCCCATGGAAGCCGCTGCAGGCGGAAGGAAATGTTCGGGTCCAGGGAGCACACGATATTGACTCATTACGGCCTTCACTCCGCGTATGGGTTATTGCTTAAAAACGCCAATTTTCGAAGAACCTACCCGTGACAATCTAAGCTTTTTTAGAGGATCTCTGCAACCTCGCAGAAGGCCCAACGTGGGGAAATAATGGGCTACTGGACAACAATGGCTTAGGCCTTTTGACCAGTCCCCGCGGGAAATCTTGTCCGCGGGTTACATACTCGATATCACGGCGGATTTCGCATTATAGGAGCGGCACTCGCGCGAAGTCAAACAGACTTCCGTAGGGGAATATCGTGGTGGGTAAGCCGTTAAGACTTGAAAACATGCGCAATTACGGTGGCTTATATTTTCGCCGTCTTACGGAAGCTGATTGCAGGCTTTGATGGATCCGAGCACGCACGCACGCTCGAAATCATCCTTGGCGAGCCGCCCTTGTAGGCGCGCTTGGTAGAGGTGTGCCCGCGTCACAAGGGCGGCGACATGGGTTGGATCGATCAAAATGACGGTAGACAGGTCGTCGAGCGCTTGCTCTGGACGGTGTAGTTTCAGCAGGACGTCGCTGCGAAGAAGAAAGGCTTCCTTCTGGTAGGGGCGCCAGCTGTCCGGAACCGGTGCGTCGAGCAGTTTGTGGAGCGTCAGAAGCGACTGCTGCCATTGTTTGGCTTTGGCCTGTCGGCGAGCCTGAGTGGTATAGAGGCCGATGAGGCGCTGCCTCGCCAGATCAAAAAAAGGGTCTAACGCCAGGGCACGCTCATAGGCCAGCGAAGCCTCATCGGTGCGCTTCAGCCAGGTTTGGACGTCACCCTTTCCGATCCAGGCCCAAGGATTCTTGACGTCCAGCTCCACCGCTTGATCGAAATCAGATCTCGCTTTCTCGATATGCCCCGCGTACTCGCCAGACTTCTGGTGTTCTGAATAGGCGATCGAGATCAGCCGCAGGTAGGCTTGGCCTCTGACGATCAAGGG
>DASTQY010000150.1:0-19106 GCA_035761525.1 Nitrospira sp.
CAATCGAACTGTAGGTGCCGTCGAAGGCTGATTTGGCATACTGCTCGTTCTCGGCCTGCCGCTGCGCCTCGGCTTCCCCGGCGGCAAACAGGTCATATTCCGGTTCTTCGCCAATGGGCGAATAGCATTTCCCAGCCAAGCGCGCCCAGTCTTCGCGCGTAGACTGGATCGTCTCGATGTCAAGGACGACTTTCATGTGTTCTGACCCATCGAATCCCGCTGCAACGCCTCAATAACCGGCGCGTCGGCCGGCGGGAATTCATACTGTCCCATCTCCGAGGGATGGACCCAACGGATTTCCGCGCAATCCAACGGAGTCGCCCGGCCCTCACCGATCGTGCACCGGAAGAAGTGCAGTTCGACCGTTTTTTCAGGATATTCGTGCCGGATGATTCGAAACGGAATTGGTCCATCGATCCGAATACTGAGTTCCTCGAATAATTCGCGCTGCAAACACTCTTCCAGCGTTTCTCCTGGTTCTCGTTTTCCGCCTGGAAATTCCCATAGGCCGGCCAGATGGACGCCTGTCCGGCGCTTGGCTATCAAGTAGCGCCCTTCGTGAGAAATTAAGCCTGCAGCGACTTCGACCACCTTTGTCATCAAGCCTTGCCCCGTGGCGTGAACGGAAAGGTTCGGCAGATGGGCTTCATCGTGCATCCCTGGCAGGACGGCATCCGGGCCGTGCAACGCAGTGCACCGAAATCCATCATCGCCTGGTTAAAATCATATCCCCGTCCAGGCGGAATCAACGCTTCGGCCAGTTTCCACAATCTGACCTTTTGCCTCAGCGGATTGCCTCGGCCGATGAAGACCCGATGAAGGACCCGCATGACGTTCGTATCAAGAATGGGAGCATCTTCGTTGAACGCGAACGATCGGATGGCTCCGGCCGTATAACGGCCGATCCCTTTGAAAGATAATAGCTGCTCGTGGTTATTGGGCAATTGACCGCCGTACCGTTCGACCGTTTCACAGGCAATGCTATGCAGACGTTCGGGCCGAATGTTGTAGCCCAGTGGATACCAAATCTGTTTGACTTGGTTGACCGGCGCCACGGCAAGCTCCTGCAAACTCGGATAGCGATCGAGGAACTGAAGGTACTTGGGAACCACACGGTCGACTTGCGTTTGTTGGAGCATCACTTCGGAGACGAGGATGTGGTAGGGATCGGATGTTTTTCGCCATGGGAGATCGCGGCCATGGCTGGCGTACCACTTCAACAGGCGCTGCTGGAACCGGCGTTTTAGGATCCGGTCCGGCCACAGCGAGCGACGGGGCGTCTTCTTGCGGCAAAGAGATGAGTTCGTGCCAAGGGCCATGGTAACGTGCTGTTGCGGCGGCATTGTAGGAGTCTGCACGGACAAAATCAAACGCGGCAAACCTGCAGAGATCGAAGGCCTTATGCCACGCTGGCGAACAAATCGATCGCGTGGTAACGTGTCGTTGTAATTCCCAAGGAGGTGATCCCATGACTTTCACCGCCTCTCGTCCTCCCTGGTATTCCATATTGGTTTTCAGTGCGCTGCTCGCCGGCAACGACCTCTTGAGTGTGACCGGTCAGGCCACCGCCAGTCCCCAACAAGTTCCATGGGAATGCTCAAATTACACGGATGAAGCGCAGACCCGCTGCCTCAACGCGTTCATGGAGCGTCAACAGGAACAGATCGGCAGACTCGAAAGCCAGCTACAGAGTCAACAAGACATCGTCGGACAGTTGAAAGGGCAGGTCGAACGTCAAACTGCGGCGACAGCACAGTTACAGCAGCAACTTGCCCAACCGCCGGTCACGACAGCCGTCCCGCCACCCTACGTGTATCCATATGCCTTCGCCTATCCACCAGTCGGCATTGGTCTCTACCTCGGCCGTCCATGGATCGGGCCCGGTTTCTATGGTTACTATGGCCGGCCGTGGGGACAGCGCTTCTACTATTATGGCCATCATGGACGCCGGCGGTAGACTGGTATCGCAGGTGCACTACCAGTCGGCACCCAGCCGGTTGACGACCACCTCGTGGACTACCGCAAATTTGCCGAGGCTGCAAAGATAGACGGCGGTTTCGGCAATGTCGAAGGGACTGATCTTCTCGCTTTGCAGGATGTCAGACTCGCTCGCATCGACCAGATTTTCCGCCACTCCTCCCGGACAGATCGCAGACACTTTGATGTGGAATGGACGGCCTTCGTCCGCCAGTGCTCTCGTCAGCGCCATCACCCCGTGCTTTGAAGCGCTGTAGCTACCCGTGCCGGCCCAGGCTTGGACCCCTGCAACACTCGACACATTGATGATCGTTCCGCCACCCTGCTGCTTCATCTGTTTAAAGGCGGCTCTGCAACAGAGAAACGTTCCCCGGAGATTCACGCGGATCACTTCATCAAATGCCTTCGTCGGCGTCTCGGCAATCCTGTTGCCGCCAAAGATTCCTGCGTTGTGGACGGCAATGTCCACTCGGCCACATTCCTGCACCGTCCTCTCAAAGAGGGCATCCACCTGTTCTTCATGCCTGATATCCGTCTGAATGACCCGGGAATCGCCACCTTTCTGGCGGATTGCTCTTGCCGTCTCCTCACAACGTTCGGCGCTTCTCGCGGCAACGATCACCGACGCCCCTTCCTCGCCGAAACGCAGAGCGATGGCTTTGCCGATGCCGCTGCTGCTGCCCGTGACAATAGCTACTTTTCCTGTTAAGCGACGCATGACGATTTAGAGACCATGTCAAACATACGGTTTTCTTTGACAAAGTACTTAGACACCCGTAGCCTCATTCTTGCATTAGTTTAGCGGGAATGTGCTGCGTTCTTTACTTTTTGCATCCCTTCCGGGAGAGCGCTCGTCATGGACCAGTGCGGGCACGAACGATCGTCGCGGAACTCCCAGCGCGATTGTTCGGAGATTCTGGAACTACGGCCATCGTATACAACCTTGGAACGGCTGTTGCAAGATTCTGACGAATCAGCCTTGATCGTCGATGGGATGTTGGCCCTTGGGTTAGACATGCCGCGCGTGACGAGGGCCATTGGTGTCCGAATGGGGGCGCTGGGGCCCCCACTAGGAATTCGGGCTAGAGTTGGCATGGGAGTATTTGATCGCAAGCGGCCTGCTCAATTAATTCGCCAACCGGCCGCCGCTGCCGCTTAAGTGAAAGGACCCAACGCGTGGTCACCCGCAAACATCGCCGGTTCGTTGTCACCTTGCCGAGTACATTGGTTCAACGGGACCAGTTTCGACACAAAGGCTCTGTCCGTGACCTTTCGGCTAAAGGCTGCCGCGTGGAAAGCTTGATTAGCCCTTTCACGGGCATGCAGGTCTCGTTGCTTCTTCAGCTTCCTGGTGAATCCCAGCCTGTCAAGATCGAGAATGCCGCGGTCCGATGGTGCGGCTCGCAGGGCATCGGCATCGAATTCCTGGTCGTGGCGGAACCCGAGCAGGCTCGCCTGGGCCATTTCATTCAGCAATTGGAAAAGACGGCGCCAGGCAACTAGTCTCCGATTGCATTTCTTGGCTCTGCTCTCTATTCTTTCCCTCCATGGAACTTTCCTCGCTCTCGCCCGGCCAACTCAAGGAATTGGTGCGAGGTCTTGTCGACGACCGTTTACGGGAGTTGATTGGTGATCCGGATTTGGGACTCGAACTCGGGGAAGCGCTGCGCGCCAGACTCAAAACTTCTCTCGAGAAAGGCGACAGGCTATCCGGTGATGAACTGGCTGAGAAGCTAGGACTACGCTGGTAAATCGATGCCCTGGTTTCGGCTCACCTTCCAAGCTGGCGTCGTTCAGGACCTGGCTGTCGCAGGGAACCCGATGGCGCAGCGGCTTCTAGACAAGACAAAGTGGATTGCATCCAATACAGAGAATCTTCGGCATGAGCCGATCGGCGATCTGCCGGGATTGCATAAGTACGCTGTGGCTGACTGGCGAATCTTTTATGAGATCCTTCGGACGGAGTCGCTCGTGAACGTACACGCAATTGTCCACAAGAGTACCTTGCAGCGATGACTCCGCCTGCCATCAAGAAAGACGGCCCGGCAAGTCTGCGACATGCACGCCGAACTCCCCTCGCCTGATATCCTCGACATAGCGACGCAAGGCATCCTTGACCACAGGGAACGCAATATCCTGCCAGGGAATATCGGCCTGCTCAAACAACCGTGCATCAAGACTTTCTTCTCCGGCTGCGAACTCCTCGGCCAACAACTCTCCAATAAACGTCAGGTAAACCTGGCCAATATGGGGAAGGCTCAGCACCGAATGCAATCTCGTGATTCGCACTTTTGCCCTGGCTTCTTCAAACGTCTCGCGCCTAGCCGCCTCCTCGGTTCCTTCACCGATCTCCATGAATCCGGCCGGATAGGTCCACAGTCCGGATTTGGGTTCGATGGCACGTCGGCAGAGCAGAATGCGACCATTCCACTCTGCTATACATCCGGCCACAATCTTTGGGTTATGGTAGTGAACGACCTGGCACGAGTCACAGACGAATCGTGGCAAATTGTCTCCGTGAGGGATCTTTTTCGTGACTGATTTGCCGCATTCACCGCAGTAATTCATGGGTTGTTTTCCACGTTGCTCTGAACATTCTCCGAATGGATAACACAAAATACAGATTCTTTGCACCCTGCCCCCGTGGGCTGGAGGGCGTTCTTGAAGACGAACTCCGCGAGCTTGGAGTTTCCGCCATAATCCGGACGCAGGGAGGCGTTGGCTTTCATGCTGCGTGGTCCAACGTGTATCGGATCAACCTCAAGAGCCACATTGCCAGCAGAGTCCTGTGGGAAATAGGTCATGATACCTATCGCACGGAAGAGGACGTCTATCGCGCTGCCTACAGGGTGAACTGGCCGGAGTGGTTCGCATCTTCGCACACCATCAAGGTGAAAGTGACTGCGCAACGCTGTTCTCTTCGCAGTTTGGATTTTCTGACCCTTCGTATCAAGGACGCCGTCTGCGATAAATTCGTTGCCTTGTGCGGAAAGCGGCCGAGTGTCGAGCGGCGACAGCCTGATATCAGGATCGACGTCTTCCTCGCTTCCGACGGCGTGACATTTTATCTCGATACGTCCGGGGAGCCGCTTTTCAAACGTGGATATCGTCAGGCAACGGCTGAGGCGCCTTTGAGAGAAAATCTCGCTGCTGGAGTGCTTCGGCTGGCCGGATGGACCCCTGATGAAGTGCTCATGGATCCGATGTGCGGCAGTGGAACCATTCCGCTCGAAGCGGCGCTCATGGCCCGGCACAGTGCGCCAGGGTTCGGGCGCTCGTTCGCCTTTGAACACCTGCGCAACTACGACACAACACAATGGGCTGACGCCCGTAAGGCTGCCCAAACCGAGCGTCGGACGGAAGTACAATCAGTCATTTACGCCTCGGATCATAATGCCGCTGCGATCAAGACGGCCGCGCGCACGTTTCAAGCGGCGGGCGTGGGTTCGGACATTCAACTCCAACACTCGGATGTGCTGTCGCTTAATCCTCCGACGGCCCAAGGATTGCTCGTTCTTAATCCCCCTTATGGAATGCGACTCGGCGATCCGACTGAGCTCCGAGCCTTCTATCCGCAGTTGGGGGATTGGCTGAAACAGCGGTTCGTTGGATGGCGTGCCTATGTTTTGACGGCTGATTTCCTTTTTGCGAAGGCGATCGGCCTTTCTCCGTCTCGGAAGATTCCGCTTTACAATGGCCCCATCGAATGTCGTCTTTATGAGTTTAAAATTGTCAGTGGGAGGCCCCAACGTTCACGCAAAGTTCCTTCAACCAATTAAGCAAGCTCACCCTTCTCACTGTACATACGAGAAGGTACCGCCCTTGGAATTTCTTGCCGTCTGAAACCTCGCGTCTCGTGATTCGACTGCTCCTGTCCGCGAGCCTCCTGGTTCTACTTGCCCTCCCCGGATGCAGCCTTGTTCAAGCTTTTTTTGCCTCGCTGGGTGTGCCGGAGGGGGCTGTCACCAATGCTCCAATGCGAGACTCGTCGGTTATGCGCCTAGAGCCGATCGTGCGTCCGATGTTCGATCGGCTGCTGCAAGTCCCCCAGGTGAAACTGATCGAAGCTCATTCCACGGTAGAAACAATGAGTGCACGATATAAACGTCGTCTTACATTGGCTGCCCTGAAAGGACCTTGGGAGGGTTTCATTAATCTCGAGCGACAGGGACTGCTGTTGGCGGAGTTGGCCGAGGGGCGTGCCGTCAATTTGCCTGCTCTCCTTGATGTATTGGAAGCAAGCATGGATCGGACCTCTGCGTTCAATAGACCTATTTCAATCCCCGCGAAGGCTACCCCCCAGGAGCTCATGACGTTCATGATCGAAAGCCTCG
The DNA here is from genome assembly GCA_035761525.1 of Nitrospira sp. Lineage (GTDB taxonomy): Bacteria > Nitrospirota > Nitrospiria > Nitrospirales > Nitrospiraceae > Nitrospira_C. Next base: position 6,312 of record DASTQY010000150.1, read on the forward strand.
AAGAAGCGTCGATCCATCGTGACAAGGCGCTCGCAAATCTGACCGAAGACGAACGTCGTTTTCTCTTCAGCCATGCGCGGACCATCGTCGAGCAATTCACGCCGCAGATCTCAAGCGTTTCCGACATGACCATTGCACAAGCAAAAGTGGATCAGCGTTTTGCTGAGCTGCTGGAAGAACAAGTGGACTATGCCAATCTTATGGCGGCAGCGCAGGTCTTGGCCCGCTTAGCCAACGAGCCCTGGCTCCGCCAGCTCGCCGGTGCGTTCGGTCAGGCGTTGCCCAGGTCCGAGGTTCCTGGAGGCATCACCGGAGATATCCTGCTCGCCCAGGCGACTTCCTATGGAATGATCGTTATTGGCGGAGCCGGACCGAATACATACGAATTGGATCATCGATTTGCGTTGATCGTCGATCTCGGAGGGGATGATTTGTACCGAGGCCTGATCGCGGCGTCCGCCGATATCGAACACGGCAATGCCGTGATAATCGACATGAGCGGCAACGACACCTATGACAGTGCGGCGCTCGGGCTTGCCACTGGACGCCTGGGCGTCGGCCTGCTCATTGACCAGGCAGGCGACGATGTTTACCAGCTCGAGATCGGTTCAGGCGGCGCCGGGTTCGGCGGTTTAGGGATCCTGTTCGATGCCAAGGGCAATGACCTGTACATGGGGACCCGCCTGACGCAAGGTGCAGCGATCGGGGGGTTGGGCTTGCTGTTCGACACGTCGGGCAACGATCGTTATGCCAGCCATGGATTCGCCCTGGGATTCGGCGGTCCTCAAGGAGTCGGTGCGGTGGTCGACTTGCAAGGTGACGATGAGTATCAATGTGGCAACAAGTACCCCAGCGCTTATAATGAAGAAGACGCTCCCAATGCCAAGCCCGGAGATTCGATGTTTCAATATGATTGTTTTGGTTTGGGGACAGGCTCCGGAAGGCGAATACTCACGAAGCGACCGGAATGGCAGGCCTATGACCTGGCGGGAGGATGGGGACTTTTGCTCGACGTTGAAGGCAATGACCGATACAGGAGCGCCAATTTCTCCCAGGGCCATGGATATTTTTTCGGCGCCGGCGCATTCCTCGATCTGAGCGGGAACGATGAGTACGTCGCGGCTCGCTACGGTCATGGTTCTTCCGCTCACTACGGTGTCGGCTTTTTCACCGACCGCCAGGGCGCCGATCACTATGAGTCAACGGGACCCTTCTACAACGGCGGAGTTGCATGGGACCATGGGATGAGTATGATGATCGATGCTGGAACCGACCCCGATCGCTATGTCTTCCAGTCCTCCAACGGATTGGGAAAAGCAGATTACTCCGGCTGGGGACTGTTCATAGACGAAGGCGGAAACGACAGCTATCAGACAAAGGACGGATACGGTCTCTCCTCTCAGCGCGGCATCGGCGGCTTTTTCGATCTGAAGGGGATCGATACATATAAACTGGCTCCGTCAACGGCTGAGGCAGATCTCTGGCCGGCCGATGGAAAGGTCCTTCTCTATCCGAGCGGTGGATTGTTCGTCGATCGTTAGAGCGCGCTAATCTCGTTGCCCGCCACTCTTCCTTGACTTCTCCTGGACACAACCTATCTGTCCGTTACAACTCATGTCAGCTCACTTCGCGAGCGGAGGTTATCACGCATGAACAGCACAAATCTTTCGGTGACCTTACCCGTCCTCCCAATCAAGCGCACGGTATTGTTTCCGGGAATACTGATGCCGGTAACAGTGGGGCGTGAGCGCTCCGTCGCGGCCGTGAATGCAGCCCTGAAAACGGAAGACAAAATGATTCTCGTCGTCGCCCAACGGGATCCGGCCAAAGAGAATCCAGGACTGGACGACCTCTACACGATCGGCACGAAAGCCATGGTGAAGCAGGTGGGGCGCACCGAGGATGGCGTCATCCAGGCGCTCATTCAAGGTATCGAGCGTGTCGCGTTGCTCAAAGTCGAGCAAGCTGCCCCCTATCTCACGGTTCAGGCGCGCCGGCTCGAACTGCCGACAGACAATGATCGAGAGGTGCAGGCACTTCAACGGGCTATTCAAGACTCCATCACCGATCTTCCTCGGCTGGTTCAGGCGCCCGGCATCGAAGAGGCCACCGCGGCGTTTCGGAACGAAGAAAATCCAGCCACGTTGGCCTATCGCGTCGCGTCGCTGTTGAATCTTACTGTCAAGGAGGAGCAGACATTACTCGAAAGTTCTTCGACGATCGAACTGCTGCGATCGCTCTATGCGTTTCTGTCCAAAGAAATACAGATTCTTCAACTCCGGGAGAAGATCAATAGTGATACTCAGGCAAAAATCGGGAAGAATCAGCGTGAATATGTCTTGCGCGAGCAATTGAAGGCGATCCAGCAGGAGCTCGGCGAAGGAGACTCCGAAGAGAGTGAAGTCGCCCATCTGAAGAAACGGATCCAAGAGGCGGACTTACCCGAGCACGTGCGAAAGGAAGTCGAGCGCGAGATTGCCAGGCTCTCGAAGGTTCCGCCTTCTTCACCCGATCACCAGGTATTGAGGACCTATCTGGAACTTGTACTCGAATTGCCTTGGACCAAGGCCTCTGAAGAGCACATGAATCTCCCCAATGTGCGCCAGGTGCTGGAAGAGGACCACTATGGGATCAAAGAGGTGAAGGAACGGATTGTCGAGCACCTGGCTGTGTTGAAATTGAATCCCACCGCCAAAGCTCCCATTCTCTGCCTGGTCGGGCCGCCCGGTGTCGGTAAGACGAGTCTCGGTCAATCGATTGCCAGGGCGATGGGACGGCGCTTCGAGCGATTCAGTCTCGGCGGCGTACACGATGAGGCTGAGCTCCGCGGGCATCGCCGGACCTATGTCGGCGCCTTGCCCGGACGGATCATACAGGCGATGCGTCGAGCCGGGGTCAACAATCCCGTCCTCATGTTGGACGAAGTGGACAAGTTGGGCCGCGACTTCCGCGGCGATCCCGCGGCGGCGCTCCTGGAAATCCTGGATCCGGCGCAAAACCATACGTTCCGGGATCACTATCTCGACTTGCCATTCGATCTCTCGAAAGTGTTTTTCATTACGACTGCGAACACCTTGGATACGATCAGCCAGCCGCTCTTGGACCGAATGGAAATCATACGGGTTCAAGGGTACAGCGAAAGAGAAAAAGCCGAGATTGCGCGGCGTTATTTGTGGCCGCGACGACTCAAGGAGGCGGGTCTGGAGGCAGATCATGTCCAACTTCCCAACGGAGTATTGGATCGCATCATTAGTCGATACACGAGGGAGGCTGGTGTCCGGCAACTGGAGCAAATGCTGGGTCGTTTGACCCGCAAGATCGCGCTCACGGTAGCCGAGCTCCCCGAGAGCCACGCCCGCGAGACGGTCACTGTGGAGGAGGAGAAACTTCCCGACTGGCTCGGATCGGAACGGTTCATGCCGGAAGAAGCGAGAAAACATATTCCCGTGGGCGTCGCGACCGGTCTCGCTTGGACACCGACCGGTGGCGATGTATTGTATATCGAAACCACTCTCCTGCCCGGAAGTCACGAGGTCAGTCTTACCGGTCAGTTGGGTGATGTGATGCAAGAGTCGGCGAGGGCCGCACGAAGCTACCTGTGGTCGCATGCCGAAAGCATGGGACTCGATATCTCACGATTCAAAAGGAACGGGCTGCATATCCACGTCCCTTCAGGAGCCATTCCGAAGGACGGGCCTTCAGCGGGCATTACGATGGCGACCGCACTGGCATCGTCCTATGTGGGGAAGGCGGTGCGAAGCGATACCGCCATGACTGGTGAAATCAGCCTCAGCGGCTTAGTCCTACCGGTTGGCGGGATCAAGGAGAAAGTGCTGGCCGCTCATCGGGCAGGCATTAAACGGATCATTCTTCCCAAGGCGAATGAAAAGGATCTCAAAGAAGTGCCTCAAGAAGTGCGGGACGACCTAACGTTTATTTTTGTCGAGCGAATCGAGGAGGTACTCCCCTCGGCGTTCGATAAAGATCTGGGAAGCCCGGCTCGGCCGACCGAGCAACATGTATCGACTGCTTTGTAATTCGGGGAAGGAGCAAGGCGGCCGGACCGGCCGCCTTGCTCCTCGACCAATACGTATGCCAGGATGTCTCGCATCTGGAGTAGTCCTGAGTTACCCGGGAGTTTGTTCATGCCGCAAAAGATCGACATAGGCCCTATCGTCAAACTCGCCAAGTCCGACGACGAATGGAAGAAGCTCTTGGCGCCGGAGGCGTACCAAGTTTTGAGACATGAAGCGACCGAGCGACCGTTTACGAATAACATGCATGACAATAAACAGGCCGGTATCTATCATTGTGCCGGCTGTGATCTTCCTGCCTATTCATCGGAGCATAAATTCGACAGCGGCACCGGCTGGCCCAGCTTTTGGCAGCCAATCGATCCGAAGGTTGTCGAGACGAATACAGATTTCAAGCTCATTTTCCCGCGTACAGAGGTTCACTGCGCTCGATGCGAAGGGCATCAGGGACATATCTTCAAAGACGGCCCGAAACCCACAGGCCTCCGGTATTGCATCAACGGTGCAGCACTCAAATTCGTACCTGCCTCTTAGCATGATGGTCCTGGCCGCTTAAGCACCACTCCTGTTCGACGCCCGGTCTTGAGGGACGCAGACACTCCCTTGATACGCGGATAATCGGGCACATCACCTAAAATCGATATCATTCAGGGAAGGAACGAAACTATGGCATATGTCGGCTTTGTTGGTGTCGGACGCATGGGCGCCAATATGGCTCGCCGCCTGCAGGACAAAGGTCATCGCATCACGGCCGTTCACGACCGCAATTTGCAGGCGGCCGAGGAGCTCAGGCGCGAATTAGGATGTGAGGCAGTGGACACTCCGGCACGCGTCGCTGAATTGTCAGAGGTCGTTGTCACCGTAGTGTCCGATGACGCGGCCATGTTCGACATCTACCGTGAGGGGGCGTCCAGCAGTCTCTTAGCGCATGCCAAAGGCCGTCTTTTTATCAATTGCGCGACGGTGACCCCGGATGTTCACATTGCTATGGAACGGATTGTCGAACGCCACGAAGGCGCCAGCCTGGAAGCCTGTATGGCCAGCAGTATTACTCAAGCCCGGCAAGGCACCCTCTATCTCATGTGCGCAGGCAAACAGCCTGTCTTCGAGCGCGCCAGACCGTTGCTTGAAGTCATGAGTGCACACCTTCGTTATATTGGCCGGGCGGGAGAGGCCGCCAAGGTGAAGGCCCTCGTCAACATGGTCATGAATTGCAACACGGCGGCGCTGGCCGAAGGGCTCGGCCTAGGTAGCGCTCTTGGAGTCGACCTGACGATGCTGCGCGAGGTGTTTAGCCAAACCGGCGCCGCCTCACGCGTATTGGAAACTGATGGCGAAGATATGCAGGCTCGAGCCCACGACTGCTATTTTTCTGCAGCCCATGCCACCAAGGATTCCGCAATTGCGCTCGCACTCGCAGCGTCCGTGGGATTAAACTTGCCTTTAGCTGAAGCAACCCACCGGCAATATGAACGGCTGGTAGCGGCCGGGCGAGGCGATTTGGACAAATCCGCCATTGCCGAGCTCACCTTTAAAGGGCGTCATGACTGATGACCTTGGGACCATCCCTTCATAGAGACAATTCTGTCAGGGTAGGATGGCTATAATCCTGACGGGCCCTCCTGTCCCGCCTCGGATTTTGATAGGCAATGCCACGAGGATCGCTCCCTTGGGCGGGACCTTGTCGAGATTGGCGACGTTTTCAAGGCCGTAAAGATTTGCACCGTTTATGATCTGGTGCACGATGAAATCTCGGGAGGAGCCATAGTCAATGCTCGGCGTATCGATGCCGATTCCATCAACATGCCGTTCCTTCACAAGAAATTCCGCAGCCTCTTGCGAGAAGCCCGGAAAATGCAACGTTTTTGGATCTGATGGTGTAGAACTTCCGAGATAGCGCATCCGATCCGGCCATTTGTTCCCCCACCCGGTAAGCATCAATACCACTGCCCCCTGAGCAATCGGTCCATGGCGAGCTTCCCAGGCTTCGAGATCACCCATTGAGAGTCGATAGTCGGCATTTTCTTCAACCGCTGAACGGGTATCGATGACGATGGCCGGCGCGATGAGCTTCTGCACGGGGATCTCATCCACGGCCAGCCGGCCTTCTGCAAAATGAATGGGCGCATCGATATGGGTGCCGCCATGTTCAGACATGGAGAAATCGCCCGAGGCATACCAATAACCATTGGCAGTCCTACCCCAGGCAGCTTTCTCCCAGATAAACGGCCTGTTCGTAGGCCAGAACACCGTCTGCTCATCGAGGGCGTAGGTAAGATCGATCAGTTTTGTTTCATCAATCCCCGCCCAAACCGGTTGAGCGGCAAGCAGGACGATGAGACTCAAGATTCCGCGTTTCAGTAACATAGTTGGCTCCTCATGGACTCCAGCTGCCGTTTACTGCCATCCTTCCTGGCTTTCATTTCCTGCACTATGTTATCTCAAGCGATGCCTACGCCGAATGTCTTACTGCTCATTCCTCCGCTAACGCAACTGAATACCCCCTACCCTTCCACGGCCTATTTGACCGGCTTCCTGCGCTCGCAGGGTGTCCCCTGCGAACAGGCCGATCTCGGCATCGAGATGGTTCTCCGAGTATTCAGCCGGGAAGGTCTGAGGCAGGTGTTCTATCAGCTTGAGCCCAGAAGGCGGTCGCTTCATCCTGTGGCTCAGGAGATGATCGCCAATCAATCCGCCATCCTGGATCACATCGATGCCGTTGTGGCCTATCTTCAGGGGAAAGCACCGGAACTCACGAAATCACTTTCACGACGGGGGTTCCTTCCTGAAGGGCCGCGTTTTAGGATGCAGCGCAGCTGGTCTCGAAACGCATCGATTGAAGACCGGGCGAAACACGCAGCGACCCTATTTCTGGAGGACCTCACGGATCTGATTCAGGTAACCATCACGCCGCATTTTGCGCTCAACCGCTATGCGGAACACATCGCACGATCGGCTACTTCATTCGACAGCATGTTTGCTGCGCTTCAAGAAACGCCACCCCTGACCGATCAATTCATGCTCGAAGCACTGTGGGCGCATGTGAACCGCGTGAACCCCTCGCTCGTCGGCCTCTCGGTGCCCTTTCCTGGGAACCTCTACGGTGCTTTTCGCATCGCCCAATCGCTCAAACAGCTAAGTCCTAACATCGTGATCGCCCTTGGCGGAGGCTACGTGAATACCGAGCTCCGGCGTCTGTCTGAAGTGCGAGTGTTCGATTTTATCGACTACGTCACGTTGGATGACGGCGAACGGCCCTTACTCTGCCTGCTGGAGCATCTGTCCGGTAAGCGGTCCGTGCAAGCGCTCAGTCGGACGTATTACCGTGACAACAGTCGAGTGGTGTTTGCCGATGACATGACGCTTGAGAACATTGCGATGAACGACGTCGGCTGTCCGACGTATCGCGGCCTGAAGCTAGATCGGTACCTGTCGATTCTTGACAGCACTAATCCCATGCATCGGCTGTGGTCGGAAGGCCATTGGAACAAGTTGACAGTCGCGCACGGGTGTTATTGGAAGCAGTGCACGTTTTGCGACATCGGACTTGACTACATCAGTCGCTACGAAATCACGCCGACAGAGCGTCTCATCCGCAACATCCAGCAGTTGGCCGACGAGACGAAGCGTCTCACCTTTCATTTTGTGGACGAAGCTGCGCCCCCGGTGGCTTTAAAAACATTGGCGATCGCCCTCCTGCAACGCAACATTGGTATTTCTTGGTGGGGCAACATTCGTTTTGAAGAGGCGTTCACGCCGGATCTCTGCCGCCTCTTGGCGGCGTCCGGTTGCATCGCCGTCACTGCCGGTCTGGAGGCGGCCTCAGATCGATTGCTGGCCAAGATGAAGAAAGGCATCACGGTCGACCAGACGGCCCGCGTGGCCGCCGCCTTCAGGCAGGCCGGAATTCTCGTGCATGCCTACCTCATGTATGGCTTTCCGTCTGAGACCGTGCAGGAAACCGTCGATTCACTAGAACGCGTCCGCCAGTTGTTCGCGGCTGACTTGGTTCAGTCCGCATTTTGGCATCGATTCACCGTCACTGCGCACAGTCCGATCGGGCTCGATCCGCAAGCCAACGGCCTTCGCATTGTGGGGCCTGAGTTTGGCGGGTTCGCCGAAAACGATCTGCTCCATGAGGATTCTACCGGTCCGATCCCCGAATGGATCGGTGAAGGACTGCGTCGATCGTTGCTCAACTTTATGGAATCACGAGGGTTGGCGATGGAGGTCACGAAATGGTTCGATCACCACACTCCAAGGCCGAGAGTGTCACCGACTTGGATCAGCCGTGCCTTGAGCAAGCGCATTGCGGACGAGGAATTTAATCCGGAGCGCCGCTGTGTCTGGATCGGCGAGCAGGCGTGCATCGAATCCAGAACCGGTCATATCAAGCTCTCGATTCAAGGCCGAAAGAGGGCGCTGGCCACTACTCTTCCGTCGAGGCAAGCGTCGTGGTTGGGTGAGTTGCTGAACGAGGCGCTTCCGCGGCGAGATCGCTATGCATCTTATCCGTCATGGCGTGATGCCAAACTAGCCTTCCCCGGCAGAGCGACTGATTTTGCCTCGTTTGTGAAAGATCCTTCCTGGAAGCAGATCCGCAGTGCGGGACTTCTGCTGGTTTAACGATGCCTCATAACCCCGATCCCTCGCTGGTCGCTACCAGCCCTTCAGGGTAAGTTTTCCGATCATCGTGCCTGATTCCAGCTTGGCATGTGCCTTTTTCAGGTTCTCCGCGTTGATGGGTTGCAGGGTCTCGCGGAGAATTCCCTTCAGAGTACCGCGATCGATCCAATCAGCCACTCGATTGAGCAAGCGGTGTTGCTCAATCATGTCGACCGTGTGGTACTTCGGTCGGGTAAACATGAACTCCCACACATGGGTGATGCTCTTCGTTTTCAAGGCCTGTTGTTGCAAGGGCCCCTTGTTCTCGACAATCGTACAGATCTTCCCCTGCGGAGCGATCAGCTCAGCCATACTGTCCCAGTAGCCGTCCGTGTCGGCACAGTTCAAGATGAAGTTGACCTCTCGAAAGCCGACCCTTTCGAGCTGCGGCTTCAGCGGCTGCCGATGATCGAGGACCTCGTCTGCACCGAGCTGCGCGACCCAGGTGATCGATTCTGGACGGGATGCTGTGGCCAAGACTGAAAGTCCAGCAATCTTTCCGAGTTGAATCGCCATGGAACCGACGCCACCGGCGCCGCCGATAATGAGGAGGGTGCTGCCCTTCGAACCACCCTCGAAGTCTATTCCAAGACGGTCTTGCAGGGCTTCATACGCGGTAATGGCGACTAACGGAAGGGCTGCTGCTTCTTCGACTGCGAGCGAACGCGGGCTCCTTCCGACAATGCGCTCATCAACCAGCTGATATTGGCTGTTGCTTCCGGGTCTGGAAATGTCGCCGGCATAATAGACGGTGTCCCCAGGGCTGAAGAGAGTCACCGCCTGCCCGACAGATTCAACCACTCCCGCCGCATCCCATCCGAGCACAAGCGGGGTCTGCCTCTCTGGTTTGCCTGCAGCGCGCACTTTCGTATCGACAGGGTTTACCGACAGGGCCTCGACGCGGACGAGCAGGTCATGTCCGGTGGCTTCCGGCTTGGGAATGTCGAGGTCGACCAGGCTCTCCGGGTCTGTAATTGAAAGATATCGATACAGCCCTACTGCGCGCATGCAGCTCTCCATATGAGAAAACAGAAAGGGCGGGAAGAGATGGGGATCCCTTCCCGCCCTGCATTAAACCTGTTCGGCTATTTGTTCGGCTGTGGTGTATAGCGGAGATAAGGCTTCACCGTCTTGAAACCCTTCGGAAAGAGCGTCTTCGCCTCATCGTTGCTGACAGCCGGGGTAATAATACAATCCTCGCCTTCTTTCCAGTTGGCCGGGGTCGCCACTTTATACTTCGACGTCAGTTGAAGCGAGTCTATGACACGCAATAATTCATCGAAGTTTCGACCACATGAAGCAGGATACGTCAAGGTCAACTTGATTTTCTTGTCCGGCCCAACGACAAAGACAGAGCGCACAGTCATGTTATCGAGTGCGTTGGGATGGATCATGTCATACAGCGTCGAAACCTTCTTATCCGGATCTGCGATGATGGGATAATTCATGGTGGTGTGCTGCGTCTCGTTGATGTCGTTGATCCAGCCTTTATGCGATTCCAGCGGATCCACACTGACTGCGATCACTTTGACCCCCCGCTTCTTGAAATCAGACGTGATCTTCGCCACGGTGCCGAGCTCGGTGGTGCAGACGGGGGTATAATCTTTTGGATGCGAAAAAAGAATTCCCCACCCGTTGCCGAGCCACTCATGAAAGTTGATGGTCCCTTCGGTTGTCTCAGCCGTGAAATTCGGAGCTTCATCTCCTAATCGTAGAGCCATGACCGACCTCCTTAGTTATCCAAGTCCTTAAGAGCTAATGAACAAGCTACGATACTGTCCCTTTCGAAGGAAGTGCAAGAGGTAACTCAGCTACGAGCCGGCCGTAATATTCAAGCGGCTTTGCACCTTCTCATGGTCCTCCGATGGTGCGAGATCGACGTCAGTCAGAAACACGCGTTCATCGGGCAGTTTTCCTTCACCGACAAGCTGTTCATGCACTTGCTCGGCTCGTGTGCGGGCTAGAGTTCGAAGCGCATCCTCCTCCACGTTCACGGTAGTCAACAGCTCACGCTTCATCTCTTCAACCGTCGGCGGTTTCTGTGCAGGATCCGCTTTTTGTGGAGCCGGAGTCTGTTGGCTGCGCCAGTGATCGAAGAGTTCCCTGATCAGGCGTTCTTCATCCATGGGAGACGGCTTATCGCCATTCTTGGCACCCCCGTTTTTATCACGCCATCTAGTTCGGAGCTGCTGCTCGAGCATCTGAAGCGCAAGTGCCTGGCGATCACGCGCGGGATCGGCAGTTCCAGTAATTTCCAAGCGCAACCCTGGCCGTTCCTCCAACCCTTTCATGAGAGCGTCAATCTTCTTCTGCTCGTTCGGAGCGATTGTCGTCGACCCTGGCTCGAACGCGAGATGCTGCAGGTCCTCTCCATCTCCGCCGCCAGGAACCAACTTGCCCATAAGAGCAAAGGGTGACGCGACCATCTTGGTCAAAAGATTGCCCAAGGTGGCCCACACCGCCTTCCCGTATTTAAAATCAGGATCCTTGAGATCTCCTCGTATGGGAAGATTAATGTCGATCCTGCCCTGACGGTCCTTTAACAGGGCAACGGCCAGCTGGACGGGCAAGGACATGGCATCGGGGCTGTCGGTCTTCTCGCCAAACGTGAGTTGGTCAACCGCCACCTTGTTTTCGGCTTCCAGTTGCTTCTGCGAGACCTTGTACACCAGGTCCAAGAACAGTTTTCCTTTCCTGATCGGATAGCCGACATACTTGCCGGTGTAGGGGGCGGCAGTGGTCAGATCGACATTGTCGAATCTAATGGTCAAATCGGTGAAGGTGTCCTCAGTCAACGGGTTAATGGTTCCCGCGATCTTCAGGGGAGCCACTTTGTCGATTTTGCCGGAAAGATTCACCTCCGCCCTGGCCATTTGTTTCGACGAGAGCCCTTTCACCGTGCCTGTCAGATCGTAGAGTCCAGCCTGCACCGGCGGTGCAATTGATTCATCCCGGAACGTGGCCGTCCCCTTGAGCACCTTGACCGTCTTGACCGAGATGGAAGGCGACGGAGTGTTTTTCGTCTGGGCTGACGATCGCTCAGTACCCATCGGCTCGTTCTTTGCTTTCGCACCGGATAGCAGTTTCTTAATGTTCGGTACGCCGTCCCGATCGATCGCGAGGTGCACGGTCGGTTGGTGGATCCCGATCTCGTCGATGGTGACGCTCGTCGGGTCGAGAGCGATGGCGATCTCCCGCAATTGTACTTGCTTCCAAGAGGCCACAGGAGCGCCGTCGTCCCGGTCGGCGATGGCCAGCGCCTTCACGCCGAGATTCCCCTTGAAAGCCATGAGTGGCCCCTTCGGGTGTTCAGCCGCAAATCGAAGCGTTCCGTCCAAATCAAGGGCACCAGTGTCCACGGCAATGCGCGCAAACTGCTCAACATACGGTTCGAAAGGCTGAACTGGAATGTCTTTCAGCGAGACGGCCAAATCGGCCTGCAACGGTTGCACACCGATATCCCCTTCGACTGTCACGCTCCCCGTCTCGTTGAGGCGATGCTTCACCGTTAGTGGTATGGGCTTCTTGAACGGAAACACCACGTCGTGCGTCCGAACGGTCAGATCACTGACTTTCAGTCTCGCGGGAAAATCGAGTGCGCGATCTTCAAACTCAATATTGTGGTGAGTGATGCTCGCGTCCTTTATTGAGAGAGTCCATGCCGGCGCCCTGCTCGCGTCACGTGGGGCGACTTCGTTAGTGGCGTGTTCTTCAACCGGCTGCGCTTGAACTGGCATCAAGAGGGCCGGAAGATTCATCGATCCGTCTGCATTGCGCCAAATCCGGTGGGCTCCTTTATCCAGAGTAATGGTTTCGATCTCGAGCTTCCGCTGCCGAAGATCAGCATGGATGCCATCTAGGAACAATGTGTGTAACGCGATGACGGGAACGGAATCGCCTCTTTCGACGATGCCGATGTCGCTGAAGTGGAGCAAGGTATCCGACACTTGGAGGCCGAGCGGTGGGCCTGCAGTGAAGCGGTAGCGGCCAATCGCTCGGATGGTCCCGGTGGGAATGTCAAAGTGAAATTGATCCTGGACATACTGAAAGAGCGTCGCGATCTTGACGCCGCTGAGAGAAAGCGTACCTTCAGACG
>DASTQY010000151.1:0-4262 GCA_035761525.1 Nitrospira sp.
TTTTGCCTCGGGCTTTCGAGCGGCTTCCTGGAGCCGCTCGAGTCGACATCCATCTATCTGGTTCAACGCGGCCTCCAGTATTTGTTGAGCAGCTTCCCCCAGGCTGTGCCGAATCCCGCCTTGCAGGAGAACGTCAACCGCCGGAACCGTGCGCACTGGGATCACATCCGCGACTTCATCGTCCTGCACTACAAAATGAACAAGCGCGAGGGCGAGCCATTCTGGGACGAGTGCCGGAATATGCCGATCCCGGAAAGCCTGGCGGAGAGCATCGAATTATTCCGCGCGACGGGCCGATTCACAAAGGATGCGACGGAATTCTTCCGTCCCAGCTCCTGGCTTTCGATGTACGCGGGGTTCGGCCTTCTTCCTCGTTACTACAGTCCGTACGTCGACGACGTGCCGGATGCGCAACTCGTCAAGGAATTCGAGAGCATGGCGGCGGGCATCAAAAACGCGGTTACCGGCGCGCCCACGCACGAGGAATTCATTCGCGCCAACTGCGCCACCATTGTGCCGATGCAATCGGCGGCCAATGCTTGAGCCGGTCGCCATGCCAGACTTCCGCGTCAGTCCGTCGAGTGCCATGTCGACGTCGCACGTTGGCGCGGAACGATTGCCGGTGGTCTGTATCGACGACTTCAGCGTCAATCCCGCGCTGCTGGTGGCAATCGCCTGCGAAGCGGTGTTCATCGACGTGGGTTCCCGATACCCCGGCGTGCGTGCGCCGGCGCCCCAGGCCTATACGAATGCGTTGCTCAGCGCCACGGCTGCAACCATCGAACAGGCGTTCGGGGCGCCACCTGAGGCAGATCTCGACCTGTGCGCGTTCTCGATGGTCACCACTGCGCCCGAAAAGCTGCGGCCCATCCAGCGCATCCCGCATTTCGACGGGCCCGATCGCAGCCGAATTGCTTTCATTCACTATCTATGCGCGCCTTACCAGGGCGGCACCTCGTTCTATCGCCATCGGGCAACCGGCCTGGCCGAGATCACGCCGGACAATGTGGAGCGATATCGCAGCAAGGTGGTCGATGAGCTGAAGGCCGATTCGCCGGTACAAGCCTATGTAATTGATCACACGCATTTCTTCGAAAGACTTCATGGAGTCGAGGCCGCATTCAATCGACTCATTATTTACAAAGGGAATGCGCTTCATTCCGGCGACATTTCTGCGCGCACGATATTGAGCGAAGACCCAAGACAAGGGCGCCTCACTATCAACGGATTTGGGTTTCTGCGTCCGAGCAGTCATTGACACGTATGAGGGGAAACACGATGGAACGAACAAAAGTTTTTCACCGCGCTCGCTGGATCTGGCTGCTCTGCGCCGCTGGAATGTTTGCGCTGGCTGGCAGCAAGGTCACAACCCAAGACCGCAACCACGATCGCAAGGAAGACCGGAACCACGATTACGGCCATGATCGCAAGGACGATCGGAATCGCGACCATGATCGCAAAGACGACCGGAATCTCGGCCACGATCGTGATCACGATTCCGATCGCAAGGGGCGAAGCTCGTTTGTTACCCGAGAGGGATCCGATCTCTATCTTCAGGGTAGGCTGTTTCGGTTCGCGGGATCCAACAATTACTACCCTATCTACAAGTCGCCCTTGATGGTCACGGCTTTGCTGGACAAAGCGGCGGTCAGCGACTTCGCAGTGATGCGCGTTTGGTCCACCGTTGTCATCGGCAATCAGGATGGCAGCAATTCCGTCGATGGAATCAAGGAAGGCGTCTACTTCCATTACTGGGACGGCGCCGCCCCCGCCTTCAATGACGGCCCGGATGGCCTGCAGCGCCTCGACTTTGTGGTCGCCGAGGCCGCCAAACGGAAAATCAAACTGGTCCTGCCGCTGGTGAACAACTGGAACGAATTCGGCGGCATGAACCAGTACGTGCGCTGGCGCGGTGGCCAGTATCACGACGAGTTCTATACGGACGCGACGATCAAGGGCTGGTACAAGGAGTGGATCTCGCACCTGCTCAATCGCAAGAACTCGATCACGGGCCTCAGGTACAAGGACGACCCGACGATCATGATGTGGGAGCTGGCGAACGAGCCGCGCTGTATTGGCAGCGGCGGCGCCAACGGCTATCCGCGTTCTCCCAACTGCACCACCGACACGCTCGTCTCCTGGGCTGGCGAGATGTCGAAATACATCAAGAGCATCGACAAGAACCACCTCGTGTCCGTGGGCGACGAAGGGTTCTTGTGCCTGCCCAATGGCACGGACTGGACCGACAACTGCAGCGAGGGTGTGGACAGTTACGCTTTTGCGGCCCTGCCTCATATCGACGCCATGTCGTTGCACCTCTATCCAGACGCGGATTCCTGGGGCAAGACGCCGGAGTGGGGTACCGACTGGATAGTCAAGCACACGCTCAAGGCAAAGAAGCTGCGTAAGGCCGTCTATCTGGGCGAGTTCGGCACGAAGTCGAAGGATATTCGCAACCCGGTGTACTTCGAGTGGACGCGCGCACTGTTTTACAGCGGCGCCAACGGCGGGTTGTATTGGATTCTCTCGGATGTGGACGACAACGGTGCGCCCTATCCCGACTACGATCGCCTGACGGTGTATTGCCCGAGCCCGGTGTGCACGACGATGAGCAACTTCTCGGCCCGCATGGCAACCGGGCGAATTCTTGGATTCCCCCCTGTCGCGGATGATGATGCTGCGGAAGGAGCCTTTGACTCGAGTGTGACGCTTACACCGACGTCGAACGATGTGGGCTATCTAGGTCGCAGACCTGTGCCGTCGACGATCGATCTCGATCCTTCCTCGATCGGCCAACAGACCATGCTCACGAGCGCGGCGGGAACCTTCCTGCTCGCGAACGGGGATGTCACCTTCACTCCCGTCGCTGGCTTCCAGGGCGACGCGCAAGCGAGTTACACGGTACGTGATACGAGCGGTCGCAAGTCAAACGTGGCGCAACTTCGCGCCAAGATCCTGCCGGATCCCAATGGGGCAATCCTGTTGTATTCCTTCGAGAACGATGCGCAGGGTTGGGCCGCCGCAAGCTGGCAGACGGATGCGGGTACTACGGCGCGCGTGACCGACTTCGCGACGCAGGGCGCCGCAAGCTTGCAGGTGACGGCCACCGGCGGCGGATGGTTCGGGCTCAACGTCGCGGAAGAAGTGCTCGACATCTCGGGCAAGACACAATTCAAGTATGACCTGCGCACTTTGGCTTCCGGTACCTCAGTCAACATTGCAATCCAGGATCGCAACTGGCTCTGGTGCGAGGGTAGTTGGGGTTGGCAGGACCCGGGTACGACGGCGACCGTGGCGTTTGATCTCGCATCGCTAACGGGCAATGGCGCTCCCTGCGACGTCGCGAACTTCAGCGACGTAAACGCCATCTGGGTAAATGTCGGCGCTGGAGCATCCGTCAACATCGATAACGTGCGAGCGGAATAGAGTCCTGAAGACCTGGCTTCGCGTCCGTTCTAACGGCGCGAGGCCAGTGCTCTTGGCGCGCCGGGTGCGAACGTGCAGGGTTGTCGCCGCGAACTGGCCCGCATCCGTCAGAGGTAGCAGTGAAGAGATGGCTGTTCGAGTTTGGGTTCGGGCCAGAGGCCACGGTAGTGCGCGGGCGGAAGTTTGTTCATCCCGAAACCGCGATTACAGACGCGGAGATTTTAGGCGTGTGGGAGAGCGTCAGCTTTCCCGATACGCTGATCGAAGATCTCAACAGCCGGCTGCACAAGCCCCAAATGATTACCACGCATCAAATGCGTTGGGCGGGCGGCATTGATACTTATGTGGATGTCTTCTTCGAACAAGACAGGTTGGCCAATGTCACGGCCGCCATCGATGTCCGCGCGCCACATTTGGCTTTCGTATCCGACCTTTGTCTGGTTGCCAACCGTCACTGCTGGCTGGCGATCATGCCTAACGGGCGATTTTTCCGGCCTTGCGTGCGCCGCTTCATGGCGGAGATTCAGCATTCACCTGCCACACGCTGGATTCGAGGGTCACTGGATTCTCTCGTGCAAGCACATCTCAGCTTAGACGCCCCAGGGGCTGCAAGTAATCCAGGTTAGCCGGACTTTTCTGTTTACAAAAGGGGGAATCATGCAAGGGCAAGGAGCGAACGCTGGCGGGGGACGGGCGACTAATAGGATGATTCTGTCTGGTACCGCGAGCCTCGTTCTGGGGGTGACGCTTGCGGCATGTGGGACGCCTCCGGGCACGCACACGCGCACAGTGAGTTTCGACAGCGGCGACATTCGACTCGCGGGGGCACTTGTAAC
>DASTQY010000152.1:0-4358 GCA_035761525.1 Nitrospira sp.
TCCCCCTACAGCAGAATGTTGAAAAGGTCGTCCGGCATAGTTCTCGCGTCGCTCAGTGCCTCATCATGCCGAGCCGGGCGAGAGCTGCTCCGGCCGCTCGGGGCGGGCGGGTGAGAAGGTTTACGCCTCGCCTAAGACCAACTCGCACCCGTCCGTAAATGCGACGCTCATTATTCTTCGCGTCGCGGACCTCACTGCCACCCCCCTTGCGGGAGGACTGTCTCGGCGCCTCGGAGCGGCCGGTGGAACCGTCGGTGTTTAAGAACACCGTGCGGCCAAAATACTCTTTTAAAGACGGCATCTTACCTAGTTTGAAAACGGAAACGCAAGGCGCGATGCCCTGCTGTCGGGAGAGAAAAAACAAAAGGCAGCGGATCACTCCGCTGCCTTTTGGATTGCGAGTTGCCCCGCAAAAAAATCAGACGTGGCTTACTTGAGTTCGGCCTTCAGATTGGCCGTTCCACCGTCCGCGACTTCAACTTCGAATTCGGTCTTCTTGCCCTTGCCGACAAACGGATGCCAGGCAACAACCTTGTGCTTGCCCGGCGGCACGTCCTTGATCTCGAAGGACCCGTCTTCTTTTACCACGGCAAAGTGCGGGCTTGAAACCGGGAGGAAGAACGACTGCATGAACTCATGCTGGTCGCACTGTAAGCGATAGAAACCATCCTTCTCAGCACCGCCACGGAACACCACCGGCTTGTCCAGCTTATCGCCCTTCTTGGCGAGACCAATGTTGAAGCCGGTCGCAGACGTGGAACCCTTCACCGTAAAGCTGTGCGGATTGTGCAGCACACCCTGGGTGGATTTCGGATCGTCGGGATCCGAATCATGGTTTTCGACCTTGAACGACTTGTTGTTGACGACCACACCTGAGTACGGCAAAAACTCGCAGAATTCAGCCACGACTTCCGTGCCCTTATACCCGTCCATGAAGGCCTTGTCTTCGACATCGACGACAGCGACAACAGCGTTCTTCAAGCCGCCATCTTTGCCCACTTCGATGGTCGGCATGAACCGCTTGTCTCCGTCGATGAGCTCCTTATGGGGATTCTTCGGACAGAATTTCGGGTTCGGGAACTTGGCGAAGGAGAACTCCTTCTTCTCAGGCTTCCCAGCATACGTGACTTTGCCGGCAATAGTACCGCCCGCAAAGGAGGTGACAGGTGCCGCGACGAAGGCGACGGCTGCCACGCCAAATAGGATGGATAACGCACTCTTCATGTTACTGCCTCCTTGTGATTAACGAAAGCCCGACAATATTATTGATTCCTAGCTCGCTGTCCCCCGTCTTCATTCCGGTTACGAGAGGAACGTTAGAACGCTGCCCTCCCTGGGTACTCGATTGACGACTTGGCTGGCGAAGCTGGTCGTAGACGGAGTACATATACTGAATGTCACTGTGTGGTGTCAACCAGTTGCAAGCTCGCTATGGGCGCCTGTTGGCACCTATTTTGGGCGGCGGTAGGATATGCAACAGTGCACCGGCGGCGGTGGCCTTAGCCGCCTCGTTTTGATCATGAAGGCCGGCCTTCAGGTCCGGGACGACGGACTGGTCACCGATACGCCCCAACGAGCGAAGCGCCACAATTCTGGGACCTGGGAGCGGATCCGTCGCAAGACCCGTTAATACAGCGACTGCACCCGCGCGATTGGTCTTCGTTGCCTTACTGAGAGCAAGGGCCGCTGAGGATCGTGCCGCCGGGTCGTTCTGTTGGGCAAGTGCCACCATGGTGGGTCCGACCGAATCAAACGGCTGGCTTAGTTGCAGCAACGCCGCGCCTGCTGCAGCTCGCACGCTGAAGGCGCCGTCCGAGAGTTTGCGCGTCAGGGCTAAGACTGATTCTTTTGCTCCGAGATCGGCAAGCGCGGCAGCGGCGGATTCCCGAACCGGTGCCACTGGATCCTCGAGCAGCTTTTCAATGTCTTCTCGCGCCTCTTGGTTGTGAAGATGCCCGAGTCCTCTTGCGGCAGCGGCACGAACGGACGGCTGATTGTAATTCAAGAGACTGTGCATCAACGGGACGGCCCGCATATCCATCAAATCTGCCATCGTGCGAAGGGCCTCAGCCCGCTCCTCTGGATTGGCCGCCTCAGCCGCCTTGCGCAAGTGCTCCCAGGCCTCCGTGCGCCCAAGCCGGATCAAAGCGCCCCAGGCGGCAATGCGGACGGTCGCCAGTTCATCCTTCGTGGCATGCTCAATCAGCGGGAGCACCGACCGGTCGCCACTCTTACCGAGCGCCTTCACGGCGCGTGCTTTGACAACTCCCGCCTGGTCCTCCAACGCGTTTCGCAGCTTCTTGGATTTTCTGCCTGCGTCCGAGCGTGCCAATCCTTCGACAGCCAATACCCGGACGGGACCGGAGCCATCACTCAGTCCGTCTTCGAAATACGGCACGACCTCGTCTGAATCGATTTCCTTCAGCGCGGTGTACGCGGCTCCGCGCATTTGCTCACGCATGTCCTTGACCAGCGCCAGAATAAAGCCAAACGCCACCTGGCGCAGCAGCGGGACATCGTCCTGTCCCAGTCCGGCCTCAAGCTTACCGTACTCAACCAACGCCTCTTGAGGATTTCCAAGTTTGACCAGCGTCCGCACTTTTAAGCGACGAATGTCCGATAACGCCTGCGCGTCCTGACTCAACTTCGAGAGGCCATCGAGGACCTTCTGATATTCTTTTTGGTCGTACCATGTATTGAGATCAGGGGGAACGGGTGACGATCCTGCGCCCATGATGAAGAAGAGGAGAACGCCGAGGGTAGTCCAGGTCATGGCACGCCGAGTCATCGCCTATCCCCGTTGCCCTTGAGCCGCTGGGACTTGCCTCTTCTGATATCCCAGCGGTTCATTAAAATACTGACTGGGTTGCGGAGACCATCTGATCCGCTCATAGGCGAACGACCAGTCGCGATCGCGACTGACGAGTTTGAGCACCACGCCGGTTTCTACATCGACCCATTCGTACCACCGTTCCGCTCGACCGTGCCGATCGGTTTGGACTTCGTACAATTGTGCAGCACGCTCGACGGCCGTGGCGTCACCAATCAGTGTCCGACTGTGTTCACCCGGAAGGGCGGGCTGCATCGGCAACACATCGTTCGGGTCAAGGGGTGTGACAAGTAGTTCCTTCTGTTGGGCCAGCAGATACCAGACTTCTGCGAGATCGAGCCGGATAATTTCGATGCTCGCGTAACCATAGTCCGTGCGGAGCGCATATTTATATTCCAGCCTTAATCGGTCAGTCTTGGCAAACACCTGCGCCTGATATTTCTTTCCATTGACCTGTTTGGTGATGCTTCCTGAAAACTCGTGAGGAGGGGACGTCTTGGTTCCGGCCGATGCCGGAGCAATGGGTGCTTCAGTGAGCACATTCACGATAAAGACCAGCCAGAGCGCTTGAAACTTCCACGTACGGCTAGTCCACATAAGAATGCGACTATTCGGTAGGACCACGGCGGGTCACCGGCCGCTTGGAAGCCGGCTGGCCGGTCATGCACATGCGTCAATGCTGATGCTCGACGAACGGGTCGATCTCAATCGAACGCCCGAGCGATTCTGGGCCGAAGCGCGGATTTTCCAAGACCTTATACGCAGAACGGTTGCCCTTCGGCGCGGGCAAGGACAACTGCTCGCTCAATTTCCCGTCGGCCTTCACGGTGACTGTCTTGGTCAGGCCAGGGCCGGTCTGCGGATGCCAGACGATTAGTTGATAGGTTCCAGGCGGGACTTGCTCGAGGGAGAATTTTCCGTTCTCGTCCGTCAGCGCGTAGTACGGATTGTTCACGGCCATCGCCCAGCTTTCCATGTATGCATGAAATCCGCACTGCATATAAAAGGTTCGTCTCCCCTTGTTCAGATAGATCGGGCCGACGAGTGATTTGCCCGGTGCATGGTTGTGAATCGCATGGAGGTCGCCCCGGTTATGCTGATGGTTCATGACCAGCGGCGTATTGAACAGCACCCTCGCGCCCGCTTCGATGGAGGTTTCGTATCCCTGGATATCATGCATGACAGGGTCCATGTTGATAACTTCGACGGCATGCCCATTGCGCACGATCGTCATAAAGGGCTGGAACATACAATCTCGCGCTTCGATCAAGGGAACCGACACTTCAAAGGGCTTCCCTGCTTCCACCCCTTCCAGCAGAACGATCGCGTCTTTCAACCCGGCATTCTGGCCGATCACGAAATCGTGCAACAGCCGCCAGCCCCGGCCGTTCGAAATCCGTCCGCAATACTGGGGATCCGGAAAGGTGATGAGGTTGAAGCCTTTTGGTTCGGGAACAGCGCCCTCGAGAGAGACCGTTCCTTCAATTGTTCCTCCATGTTCCACATCAATGACGTCGTACCCGAGTGC
>DASTQY010000153.1:0-5131 GCA_035761525.1 Nitrospira sp.
TAGCAAGCGTGTGGCAGCTGAACGGGCAAAGAAGGAGAAGCTCGAGATCGAAGCGCACGCGAAGAAGATTTCCACTGTCACCCTGACGGTCGAGGCTCAGGTGGGCAAGGACGACAAGATGTTTGGCTCGGTCACGGTCAAAGACATTGCCGAGGGTCTTGCGGGGCAAGGCTACACGGTCGATCGCCGCAAGATTCAGCTGCCCCATCCCATCAAAGAGCTGGGCAGCTTCACCGTTCCGGTGAAGTTACCGCGTGAGGTGACCGCTGCAGTCACCGTGCGCGTGGTGAAGAAGCAGGAACCCGAAACCGCTACCACGTAACACCAACGAGGCGCCTTCATGTCCATGAAAGATGCAGTGGGCTCCCTTGATGCCTTGCAGGCCACCGATCCCGAGGTCTACGCCGCCATCGATGCCGAGGAGGAACGACAACGCAACAAGCTGCTGCTGATCGCTTCGGAAAACTTCGCCAGTCCCGCCGTGTTGGCCGCGCAAGGCTCCCTCATGACGAACAAATATGCCGAGGGTTATCCTGGCAAACGCTATTATGGCGGCTGCCAGCATGTGGACACGGTCGAAGAACTGGCCATCCAACGCTGCAAACAGATCTTCGGTGCTGAGCATGTAAACGTCCAGCCACACTCCGGCTCTCAAGCCAACATGGCAGCCTATCTCTCCGTGCTCAAGCCGGGGGATACGATACTCGGCATGGACCTCGCGCAGGGTGGCCACTTGACCCATGGGAGCAAAGTGAACTTCTCCGGGATGATTTTCCGCGCCTTTTCTTACGGTGTCGATCGCCAAACGGAAACCATCGACTACGATGCAGTCCGCAAGCTGGCAGAAGATTGTCGTCCACGGATGATCGTGGTGGGTGCCAGTGCCTATGCAAGGACGCTCGATTTTCCAAAGTTCCAAGCCATCGCGAAAGGGGTCGGCGCCTATTTGATGGTCGATATCGCTCACATTGCCGGATTGATTGCCTCGGGTTTACATCCCAATCCCATTCCCCATGCGGATTTCGTGACTACCACGACGCACAAGACCCTCCGGGGGCCGCGCGGTGGAGTGGTCATGTGCAAGGCCGAACACGCGAAAGCCGTCGACAAGTTCGTCTTTCCCGGGATGCAGGGCGGTCCCTTGATGCATGTGATCGCGGCCAAAGCCGTCGCGTTCAAGGAGGCCCTTTCTCCGGCGTTCAAACGCTATCAACAGCAAGTGATTGCCAATGCCCGTGTGTTGGCTCAGGGCCTGCTCGATCGAGGCTACAAGATTGTTTCCGGTGGTACGGACACGCATCTGATGCTGGTAAATCTGACGAACAAGGGAATTACCGGCAAAGAGGCGGATGCCGCGCTCGACGCGGCCGGCATCATCGTGAACAAGAACGCCGTGCCTTATGACGAAAAGCCGCCTGCTGTAGCCAGCGGCATCCGCCTCGGCACACCGATCGTGTCGACCCGCGGGATGAAGGAAGCCGAGATGAAAGAGATCGTCGACTTGGTCGATCGGGTCTTGCAGGATCGACACGACACAGCAGTGCTCGAGCAGATCCGCGGCCGGGCGAAAGCGCTGTGTAGCCGTTTTCCGATTTTTCACTCCTACTAACCTCACGCAGGGCAGGATCACCGCCGGTGAAATGTCCCTTCTGCGACGAGCTGGAAGACAAAGTAGTTGACTCTCGCATGGCGAAGGAGGGGGAACTCATCCGACGCCGGCGAGAGTGTCTCGGATGCAAGCGTCGTTACACCACCTATGAGCGCGTCGAAGAGATCCTTCCCGTCGTGGTCAAGAAAGACGGGCGCCGGGAGACATTCGATCGGTCTAAAATCCTTTCGGGGTTAAAGAAGGCTTGCGAAAAGCGCCCAATCAGCACGGCGACCATCGAAGCGGTGGCCGACCGGATTGAAAAACACATTCAGGAAATGGGCGAGACCGAGATTGAGAGCCGCGTTGTCGGCGAGGAGTTGATGAAGGAATTGCACCAACTCGATCAAGTCGCCTATGTGCGCTTTGCGTCCGTATATCGTGAATTCAAAGACATCGACCAGTTCATGGACGAGCTGAGAACCTTGGCCCAACAACGTAGGGAGCGGTGAGTACGCTGCCCGCTTGCTCGCTTGGACGTCTTTTCTCTCCTCCCGCTCGTCTAGACCATACGACGCTCCAACAGTGATAGAGGGCACATGCCGGCCTCGCAGACCAAACTGTCCAAACAGATCAGGAAAAACGGTGTCGCCGGCGTCACGCATGTCGCCATCATCGGCGCGGGTCATGGTGGTACTGCGCTCCTCGAGATATTTGCCAACGATCCCCTGGTGGACATCGTGGCCGTGGCCGAAATTGATGCCTCCGCGCCTGGCCTTGCATTGGCTAAGCGATTCAAGATTCCCGTCACGCGGGATTATCGCATGCTTCTCAACCTTGAGCGCGTGGATCTCATTATCGATGTCTCAGGCAGCCCGGATGTCTGGCAATCTCTGCAAGATTTTCACCGCATGGGCGTCACGATTCTAGGCGGGGCAAGCGCCAAGTTCATGTGGGAGTTGATCGAAGCCCGAATCAGGGCAACGGCCGAAATCGAGAAGACGCTGAACAAATATCAATCCCTCTACCGCTTGTACGTCAAGGAAACGGGCGCTGCCGTGACGGAAGAACGGACGCGGATCGCCTGTGAAATACATGACGGACTGGTCCAGAGCCTGGCCGGCGTGGGATTCAAACTTGAACTCTCTCAACAGTTGATTCGCAAAGATCCAAAGGCAAGTTTGGCGACGCTGCGCGAGAGCAAGGAGCAGCTCAAGCACGCGATCCATGAAGCGCGTCAAGTCATCTTCAATCTCCGTCCGCTTCAATACGACAAGATGGAGCTTATTCCAGGACTCACCAACTACCTGAAGTCCTATGAGACGCAATATCACATCAAGACCGAGTTTACGGTTTCAGGAGATGAGCAGATTTTGTTCCCCCGCACAAAGATCTTTTTGTTTCGTATCGTGCAGGAGGCCCTGAGCAACGTCGTCCAACATGCCAAGGCCGATCGTGTGTCCGTACGACTGACGATTGATCTGGACATCCTCAGAGTCACCATTTCAGACAACGGCGTCGGCTTCGACATGCAACATGTTCTCCATAACCCGGCAAAGTGGGACCATTTCGGCGTACGAGGGATCCTCGAGCGGGCGAAGCTCGTCGGAGGCGAAGCAAAAATCGATTCCAAGAAAGGCCGGGGCACGAAGATAGTGGTCGAGGTGCCGCTCGGAAAGAAGGAGCATAGCGACGATGGAAAAAATTAAGGTACTCATTGCAGACGACCATCGCGTGGTACGGGAAGGCCTCGCGGCCATTCTCAAGACCAAGGACGACATCAACGTCGTGGGCGAGGCGCAGGACGGAATGGAGGCGGTCGAGAAAACCAAGACGTTGATGCCCGACGTGATACTCATGGACGTCAGCATGCCACGGATGGGCGGTGTGGAGGCGACCCGTCAGATTAAACGCGAGTTTCCTCATATCGGGATTGTGGCGCTGACCATGTATGAGGAGCAGCAATATATTTTTGATCTGGTCCGCGCGGGCGCAACCGGCTATCTCTTGAAGGATTCAGAATCGTCGCAAATCGTCGCTGCCATTCGTGCGATCTATCGGGGCGAGTCGTTGATCCATCCTTCCGTCGCCAGCAAGATCCTCGCTGAGTTTTCGCTGATGGCTCAAAAGAAAGGAAAGAAGCCCGCCTGGGTGGAACACGATCTCACTGAGCGCGAAATCACGGTCCTGCGCCTCGTCGCGGACGGAAAAACCAATAAGGAGATCGCGAACAGTCTCGACCTCAGCGAGAAAACGGTCAAAAATCACGTCCGAAATATCTTTCACAAGCTGCAGGTGTATGACAGGACGCAGGCCGCGATTTTGGCGATCCGTAAGGGGTTAATCGAATTGGATCCACGTCCGTGATATTGCATTCAACCCTCTCACGGTTAACTGGATTCGTTCGTGGAGGCGGTCGCCGAAGTTGCCCAGGAGGTAAAGAAAGAGAGGCCGATGCGTCCCTCCGTATTGCAACCGTTGTCCTCATCGCGGTAAACTTGAGACTTGAGTTAGTCACGCTTGTCGTCCCTCTGAGACCCTGAATCCGAGAGCGAGCGTAAATCCCCAGCCCATTCGACCAGCCTCTCCCGGGAAACGCGCTTATGAAAGTCACACCTGTCACATTTAAGCCACAACACTATAGGATGACGGCTTATTATAAATTCATTTTATTATCAATTGCTTATGATGATTCACACTTATAACTTCTGTTGGCATTAGAGTTGCTGAAGGTCCAAGGTGAAGCGGAGGCTGCTCAGTGAGACTGCAACAGACCGTCGCAAATCCAGTGAGCTGTAGAGGCGTAGGGCTTCATACCGGCAAGCCCGTCACGTTGACCATTCGACCAGCCCCAGCTGATACCGGAGTCGTGTTCGTCAATCGTAATGGACATGCTGGGGCCTCGCTGGCAGCGTCTGTGGACCATTTAGTGGCTACCGAACTCTGTACGGCTATCAGTGGGAATGGATTCCAGGTCAAAACCATTGAGCACGTCTTAGCGGCGCTCGCGGGCTTGAACGTCGATAATGCTTATGTCGATATCGACGCAAGCGAAGCACCGGTCATGGACGGTAGTTCAGCCCCCTTTGTCCGATTGATTGAATCGGCAGGTGTGGTGTCTCAGAACCGACGCCGATCCTTTTTGAAGATTACAAGACCTCTCGAGATCGTCGACGGCTCGCGACGCATCCGGATTGAACCATCTTCCACCCCGCGCATTACCTATACGATTCATTACGACCATCCCCTGATTCAAACTCAAACCTACGCGTATGAACATTCCTCCCGTGCGTTCGCGTCTGATATCGCCGGAGCCAGGACGTTTGGATTCTTGCAAGAAGTGGAAGCGCTGTGGGCCCGCGGGTTAGGTCGTGGGGGGAACCTCGAGAATACCGTGGTCCTTTCGCAGGACGGGATTCTCAATGAATCCGGTCTTCGTTTTACCGACGAATTCGTCCGTCACAAAGTGCTAGATTTGATTGGTGACTTCTCGCTTCTGGGGCTGCCCTTCATTGGCCATTTGATTGCGGACCGCTCAGGACA
>DASTQY010000154.1:0-3839 GCA_035761525.1 Nitrospira sp.
CCAGGTGGCAATTGCGGAGCCTAGCGTGCCTGCCGGTGGATGGTACTGCATGTCGACGGTGACCAGCGTGCCCCGTTTTCCCGGTGCCGCCTCAAAACGAACCTGGCCACGATGGTCTACATCCGCACCCTCGAGGGTGCGCCACGCAATCAGCGTATCGGGGACCTCTTCAGTGACCTCGGCATCCCATTCGACGGTGGAGCCGGCAGGACCAGTCACCACCCAATGTGATCGACGCTCGCCAGTGACTTCGACGGAGATCACATGCTTCATGAACGACCGGAAATTGGTGAAGTCGTGCCAATAGCTATACAGGTCTCCCGGCGAGCGGTCGATGATGAGGCCGACGGTAACTGCTATCGCCCCGTTGCGGGTTTCCACCCCTCGGGTGAGTTGCTGCGCGCAGAGCAGATCGAGTGCCGTCGCTCCGGCGGCCGCAGTGACGGCAGTCGCGAGTTTTCTGCGATCGGCGCCCGCGGAGGTGAACGCGACACCTAGGCAAGCCAAATCGATCACGTCGCCGAGCACCCGAGACCAGACGGCGCCGGCCGGTCTACGTTGGGTGATAATTCCCAGCCCGCTCGCGATCTCGCGCAACCCCATTATCCGGATCAGACGACGATGTCGAATGGGTACCCCGGTCGCGTGCGCCAGTTGTCGAGGCATCAAGAGTTCCGTGAGGCCCAGTCCGATTCCAAACCATCCGAGGCCATAGGCCAACCGCTCTTCCTGGGTAAGGGATCCGTTGCCGTTTCCGCCCAAGCGGTCACTGACAGCGCGCAGCTGCTGGCCGCTTGCAGGCCCGTCTTCCTTTGTCTTCGAATTTCTCTTGCCTGACCGTGTGGTTCTCGTGGGTGTTCGTGGAAGAGATCTCGTGGTCATCGCATCTCCTTGTCTTCGTTTCTGAAGGTCGATATCGAGTGCTCAACAGCCATTGGCGGTGGAGCGGAGGTGTTTCGCTGCATCTGCTACCTCTCGGGTGGCGTCTCCTTATGAATAGCGACGGCGCGGCCCTGCGTGGTCACTGTTCCGGTGATAAAATCCCCGGGACGAATATCGCGGTCTCCCGCCGTCGCGGCATCCACCGACATTGTCGTCTCTTTCCCCTGTCTGTCTTCGATGACAATGGATTTCGGATTCGCCTGCTTCACTTCGCCACGCAACACGCGCATACCAGAAGCCTGACCGGGATTCACGCTCGGATCCGACAGGCCGGTGTCCTGCCGAGTCCTGCCGTTGGGCTCGCCGGCTGTGGCGCCCCTGGTCCCCCCTTGCGGCTTACCCTCCACGCGATAGTCCGGCCCCTGTCCCTGCTGTTTCATCCGGCTGTCGCGAACCTCTTCGCGCTGCTCGGCTTGCTGAGGGTCGTCTCGGAGACGTGGATCGCCCTGAGGCAAGATGGCATCCTGGCAAAACGCAGGAACAGCCTGAAGCAGCATGCATGCCCATATGTACCTGACGAGTCGTGGTCCGTTCATGGTCGACTCCTTGATTTTGAGAGTGCAAGGCAATCGGGCAAGATCAAACCGACAGCGAGTGCTCCGTAGAGCCAAGGAAAACTCCGGCGCGACAGGCTCAACTCAAAGCCGGGCGTAAAACGACGAGGGATCAGATAGTAGTCGGTGACATAGGCCAAGGCCGCGACCGCAATCCCACGGCCGGCTGACTGCGAATAGGAATGCGGTGCAGGCGTGAATTGATCAATAACGCCATACAACCACCCCCAAAAGCCGCACGCCACCGCGTTCAACACAAGCCCAGAGCCCGTGAACTTGGCGGTGAAACGCCGTTGTACTGCCGCCTGAGGTCCCCAGAGGATATGACTGATGCCGTTGATCGCTTTCCAGCCGGATTGCCCTTCCGCGTGCGCACGCCAGGCCGCTGCTGCGGCCACCGTCACACCGGACACGCAGCCGGAAGCGATCGTCCTGGACGAAACCCAGCCGTGGGAGCACGGCACGGCCGGCGTTCGAAGCTGTCGAAATACAATACGAGCCACGGCGCCTATGTCACCGTCCCTCTCCAGGCGCCGGTCTCCTGCCCTCGATTTTCGATGTATTGCTTGAACCGTTCAAGGTCACCTTGCACCCGCTGCGTAACGACCCCTACGGCATCCCCGACGTTTTCTACGAAGCCCTGCGGGTCATATTCCATTTGCAGCATGACTTTCGATTTTGAGTCCGACAGACGATGAAACGTCACCACACCGGCGTTTAGGGCGCCTCCTCTACTCGTCCAGGCGATGCGCTCATCGGGAATCTGCTCGGTGATCTCCGCTTTCCACTCCTTTTCTTTTCCTCCGATATCCGCTTTCCAATACAAATGCTTGTCATCGATTTGCTTGACCTGCTTAACGCCTTCCATGAATTTCGGAAACTCTTCAAATTGTGTCCACTGGTTGTAGGCGGCTCGCACAGGCACATTGATTTCGATCGACTTTTCAATGACGGACATGTCGTCCTCCTTTCACGCGTGGTGAACGCTCATCGAATCATTGCACATACTTTTGAACAATCCCTGCCGGTCTGACTTGGGCCCTATTGGGGTCTTGTCCCGCGGCGCGCAAGGCCCTCCGCTGCCTCAATAGATCCCAACTCTGGTCGAGCTCCACTTGGACGCCGCGCAGTCTTGCCCGATCGTCATCGGACAACAACTCCTGCTCCTGAAAACCATGTTCTTGTGAGACGAGTTCTTCGATCCGACGAAGGACTTCCCCATCCAATTGATCCTCCATGTGTCCTCTCCCTTGCTTTTTTGTCCTGGGGTCATAACGCCCGCATAAAAGCGGTGAGGGCCTTTTTCTCGTCCGGGTCAAGTTTCAGGCCCCCGATCACATTGAAAAACTCCACGACGTCCTCGAGAGTGGGAAGACGGCCGTCATGAAAATACGGTGGTGAATCCTTGATCCCTCGCAGCACAAATGTTTTGATCGGCCCGTCCGCTGCTGCGCCGAACCGTTCCAGATGGAGATCGTGCATCTGATGATCGGTGAAGGCAGGCGGACGATGACAGGCCGCACACTTGGCCTTCCCGAAAAAGAGGTCTTCTCCTTTGGTTTCGAGGGGCGTCGCTTTCGCACGGTCGAGGCGACCGGTCAGGGGATCCAGCTTGGGTGCAGGGGGAAAATCAATCATGTTTTGCATTTGGGCCATATGCGCGACTGGGACGCGGTCGATGATATTCATCCCCTTCTTCATGGCACGGATCGGGTCGCCGTTGAAGTAGGCGGTGCGTTGCTCAAATTCAGTGAAGTCCTCCACAGAACGAATTGAACGCTTCGACCCGTGAATTTGCTGGTTGAACATGCCACGAAGGCTGACCGTGTCCAACCGCAGGCGCTCCATTTGCGGTCGCGTGTCCGGATTCAAGTGAAATTGCCCGGTCGTATGAAAATTGACGTGGCAATCGAGACAGCTGACGCCCAAACTTGGCTTTGCTGTTTTACGGTCGTGTGTGGCATTGAACTCTTCCTGCGCAAACTGCATGACAAGCATGCGCAGCCCGTCCAGCTGTGCAGGCGTCACGAGGCCGCGAAAAAGCCGGTCAAAATTTTCCGCATGGACAACCTCGCCCTGGGACACATCCCCCAGCTCGGGATGGGTCGTCAAGAAAATCGGTGGGGGAAATTCGGGGAGTAGACATTCCGGAAGGTCAAAATCGACGTCGAATCGTTCGAGCCGTGGAAATTCCTTGATTTGCACCTGGGGGAAGACCTGACCGCCGACGGCGTGCTTGACATGCGGCAGCCGATCGAATCCCGGAGGGAAGGCCCCCTTCTTCTTGATCTCTTCCGGCGACAGTTGAGCCAATTGGTCCCATGTCATTCCTGACGACAGCTT
>DASTQY010000155.1:0-11382 GCA_035761525.1 Nitrospira sp.
GCTGGAGACCATGTAGAAATCGGCGGCCTGGGAATGACCGGAAAGTTGCTCGAACCGCCGCAGGGAAAGAAGCGCGTCCGCGTCAAAGTCGGCGACGGGGAGCTTTTGGCAACTGTGGCCAATTTGGTTGGCATCGGTCGAGGAACGGAAGCGCTGCAGCCTGCTCCGCGAACGACCCGCACCTCTCTAGGAGGAGAACGCTCATACCCTGTCGAAACTCCGGTCGTCGATGTCCGCGGGCAGGCGGTCGATGAGGCCGTCGATCAGGTATTGGCCGCACTGGACCGCGCCACTCTGGAAGAAGCGCACTCGCTACGGATTATTCATGGCCACGGCACTGGCAAGCTCAAATCCACCCTTCGGACGTATCTACAAAGCTCACCATATGTGGCACACCTCCGTCCTGGCGAGCGCCATGAAGGCGGTGACGGAGTCACGATCGTCTCCATTCGCTAGGCTCAGGCGGAGGGCAAAAGAGACGGACCAGTTGGCTAGGAAATATGGTACTTGGCCATTCGGTAGCGAAGGGTGTTGCGCGTAATCTTGAGCAACCGGCTGGCTTGGGAGACGTTCCCTGCGGCCTTGCGCAGTGCTTCTTCCAAAATGTTCTTTTCCATTTCATGAAATGAGAGGCCGAACGCTAACATCGATGTTTTTTCCGCCCCCACCGTTGGCGAAGGTGCTTTTGCCGGGCGGAACGAGGCCGGTAAGTGCTCCGGGTGTATGGTGTCACTCTTGCAATTGATCGTGAGCCCTTCCACGATGTTATGCAGTTCGCGCACGTTACCGGGCCAGTCATGTCGTTGCAGGAGGGAGAGTGCTTCAGGCGCGATGCCCCGAATTCGGCAGCCATGATGCTTTCGCGCATGATCAAGAAAAGACGAGAAGATCGGTTCGATGTCGTCGGGCCGTTCATGTAGCGGAGGGATCCGGAGTTGATACACATTTAAGCGATAAAACAGGTCAAGTCGAAAGCGTCCCGCCTTAATTTGAGCGGGGAGGTCCTCATTGGTGGCCGCGATGACTCGAATGTTTACCTTGATGCTGTTGGTATCGCCGAGTGGATCGATGACATGATCTTCCAATACGCGCAGAAGCTTGGCTTGCGCTGAGAGGCTCATCTCACCGATTTCGTCCAGAAAGAGCGTTCCGCCGGCCGCCATCTGGAACTTGCCGGGCTTGGCCTGCTTGGCATCGGTAAATGCGCCGCGCTGATAGCCGAACAACTCGGATTCCAGCAACGGCTCGGGAATACCGGCACAGTTGATGGCTACAAAGGGACCTTTCGATCGCAGGCTGGTCGCATGGATCGCACGCGCGAACAGTTCTTTGCCCGTTCCGCTCGCTCCGGTTATCAGGACCGTGGCGTCGGTGGCAGCGACTTCGGCAGCCAATCGTTTGACAAGTTGCATCTGCGGCGACACGCTGATGATATGCTCAAATCCCAGCAGGTCTTCCAGAGTGTCTTCTGAGGGGCGGATCGCTCGAGCATTGAGAATGGACGTGCTGACGGCGTCGGCAGAGAGTGGCGTAGGAAGATAGTCGGAGGCTCCTTCGCGGATCGCCTCGATGGCGGCTTTCGCGGTATCCTGACGGCCAAGGACGACGATAGGAACGGCACCGGGTATCTGTCTGGCTTGTGCTAGCACGACAGCGCGGGAAATGCGTCCCGAGCTGTCGTCGCATATGACCAGCGTAATGTCGTGTCGCGTGGCGAGAAGTCGGACACCGGCTTCGGTCGTCGTCGCCGTCAGAAGGGTGCCGCCGCAATCGGATAACGCCTGTTCGAGAACCGTTCTCGATGTGGGATCTGCAGAAACCAGTGCAACGATCGGGGTGTGCATAACAACGCTCCACCGCGAGCTGCCGAACAACCAGGTTAGCCTACTCCTATTTCTGGGCTGATGGAAGGGGCAAGGCTTCGTTGTAGACTAAGAGTTTACGTCTAAGTACTGCTTTTGTCGTTCTCCTGCGCGATTGCGACATTACGTTGCAAACCGGACAGCTTCGACCTTCGAATCGGACTATGGCGGAATAGTCCCGCGAATGTCTCTTCGTCGAGGGCAGCTAAGTCATCCAAGCGGGGACCCAACGTTGTGGCGTCGGGCTGAAACGCCGGCTCCTTCGTGGGTTCTGCCCTGAGATTGAACGGACAGACGTCAAGACAGTCGTCGCATCCGAAGATGTGGTTTCCCATACGGGCCGTCAGATCCACCGGAATATCGCGGCGAGGGCCTCGAAACTCTATCGTCAAATACGAAATGCAGCGTGTTGCATCGACAACATACGGTTCCACAATGGCATTGGTCGGGCACGCCTGGATGCACAACGAGCACGTCCCGCACAGATCCGTCCCGGGAGCATCCGGTGGCAACTCCAGGGTGGTCAGGATCTCCCCAAGCACCAGCCACGAGCCATGGTCGGAAGAAACGAGGTTGGAGTGTTTGCCGATCCACCCAAGACCGGCCTGCTGCGCCCAAGCCTTCTCCATCACCGGCCCCGTATCCACGTAGGGCCGTGTGATGGCCTCGGGCACCAAATCGCGCACTTTGTTTTCCAGGAGCACCAGACGATTGCTCAATACGTCATGGTAGTCCTTCCCCCACGCATAGCGGGCAATACGGCCATGTCCTCGTCCCTCGATGGCACGAAGTCCAGTGTCGTAGTTCATCCCCACCGAGATGATTGAGCGGCATCCAGGCAAAACGATTTGAGGATGTGCACGTCGGTCAGGATCGCGCGCCATCCAGGCCATGGTGCCGTGATAGCCTCGCCGCAGCCATTCTTGAAGGCGATCCAGCAAACCGTGAGCCGGGGGTTCCAGGACCACTGAGGTAATCCCGACGGCGTCAAACCCCAGTAATCGAGCTTCGCGCTTTATTGCTTGGCCTATGGACATGGCGAGCAAGAAGACTCCCGGACACAGTCACCACGTGCCCGAAAGTGGCAGTCAAACAACGTGTCCCGTCATCGTATCTAGCGGGCGGAGCGCAGGGAAGCGTTTGTGATCCTTGCTAGTGGGGGTTGCAGTCGAACCGAACGATGAATTGGACGGAACAGTGACCGGTGCTGCAACGACCGCAAGTACCCGTGATCTTGGTCTTCCAATCCGTCTGCTTTTCGTCGAAGCGGCAGAAGGTCTTTCCCCCTTTGGAAATCGTCGTCCAAGGCTTGTTGGTACCGGGTGCGTTCGCCACCAGACAGCCGTGAGGAATTGGGACCTGGCAATTGTGCGAGGGCTCGCCTTTGGCCATCCCAAAACTGCACGCCTGTTCGGTGGTGGCGGGAAAATCCGAAGGCACCTGGCCTTGGGCATCTGCCGGGCGTAACAGGAGGAAGGCACAAAGCATGAGGCCGCCGAGGCTTAGGAGAGATGGCGTCACGCGCATGCAGGGATCGTATCACAGTCTCTTTGCTTGCGGCCACCGAGTCGACTGCGTAGAATCTGTCAGGTCAAGGGTGGTGTTCGGGCCATCCGGACCTCGGGCCAGTCATTAGGGGAGGGTACCATGCTTGCGACGCGGATTCGTCAAAAGGAAGGCACCTTTTACTTCATCGCTTACAATGCGGCCGATCTCCTGGACAAGGTCCGCTTCACCAGCCGGTACTTTTTCGAAGGTGAGGAAATCGCGCAAGGGAAAATCTCCGAACATGATGATGTGGCGCAGTTCATTGCCGGCATTGAGCGAAGCGAAAAAGGCTTTCAACGTCAACTGAACCGGCAAAAGATCAAGCAGATTGTCAATTTTTACGAGACCGTCGTCGCTCAACCCATGATTCCCGGGACGGTTTTGATCTTCACGGACGAGACGCTGAGGTTCCAACGTGCAGGGGAGTCGGAGTCGATCGGGCATTTGAGCGAGCCGAAAGGCAAGTACCTGATCATCGACGGCCAACATCGGCTGGCAGGACTCCATTTTTTTCGCGCGAAGCATCCGGACCAAATCGCCAATGTCGAGGTGCCGTGCGTCTTGTTTGACGGCCGTAGCGGAGACTTTGCGACCGAAATGTTCGTCGTCATTAACAGCACCCATACCCGCATCAATCGTTCCCACTTAGTCGACCTGTATGAAAAGGTCTCGTGGGAAACGCCGGAGAAGAAGTTTGCGGCCAAAGTCGTCAACCTGCTCTACGCGGAGGATGACAGCCCTCTCCAATATAAGATCAACCGGTTGGGCGGGAGGAGTAAGCAGGAAAAATGGATCCTGCAGTCAGAAGTCTTCAATGAACTGCTCAAGGTAGTGATCGCTCACAAGCGCTGGATGGAATCGCATCTCGGTATGAAGGCGGAGCGTTGTTACGCGCTGGTCCGCGACTATTTGAAAGGCGTGAAAGAGGTGATGGAGGAAGTGTGGGGTAACAATGATCGGTACATGTTTACCCGGGACGTCAGCCTCAAAGCGTTGATTCGAGTCCTTGACGACCTGATCGTGGATCGCAAGCTGATCAATGATTGGGACGCCCAGCGGTCACATAAGCCGTTTGCAGAGATTGTCAAACCGTGGGCCGCATTGTCCAAAGAATTTCGTGCCGAAGGATTTTACGAACGATTTCCCGCCAAAGGGCAACTCGAACGGGTCCGAAAAATTCATCAGCGGCTGCTTGATGCGATCGTCGGGTAGCGTCGTCCCCTCCGTATGTTGGTTGCTCATCCTCTGCGTCTGCTGTCTGTGGGCAAGCCTTCCCGCCTCCGCTGACGCTCCCCAGGAACATCTCGACGTGAAGACGGATCCTGCCGGCGGCGTCATCGCCACGGCCCGGCTTGTGTTTCCGGCCACGCCGCATATCATTCAATCGCTGCTCACCGACTATGCCCATTGGCCCGATCTCTTTGAAGTCCGGATGCGGATCGTCGATCTGCAGATCGCCCGCGGCGTCGTGACCACCGATCTGCGCATTGACCACGCTTTGTTGCCCGGAGAGCGCCGATTGGTCACGGAATCCCGCGTGATATCGGGAGTCATCCATACGGATCTTGTCGCGGGAGACTTCAAGCGCTATCACCGCGTATGGAGATTGGCGCCCACGAACGAAGGACGGGAAACGCGCGCCGAATTCGAGCTGAGTGTCGCCGTCGATTCCATCCTTCCCGATTGGCTTGTGGCCTTGGCAATGAGGCGGGAGCTTGAAGCGCATTTCCGGATCGTGAAGGAAAAGGCGCGGGCACTGGCCGCTAGCTCGGAAAAGTGAACTCCGAGGATTCGACCCGATTCATGCCCTGTTTGACGAGCGTACCGATATCGAGACTGCGCTCAATTCGGCGAATGTCGTCCATCCGGGTTTTGGTGCTGGGGTGCGAAGGCGTAAAGAGGGAGCAACAGTCCTGATCTGGCTCGATCGAAGTCGTGAACGTGCCGATTCGCTGAGCCTGGTCAGTGATCTCGAGCTTGTCCATCCCGATCAGCGGACGAAGGACAGGAAACTCCGCCGCCTCTTCAATTACTGACAAATTTTCCGGTGTCTGTGAGGCCACTTGGCCGAGACTATCGCCGGTCACCAGAGCCCAGCATCCTTCCCGTTGCGCCAACTCCGAGGCTATCCGGACCATCAGTCGACGATAGAGCACAATCCGGTACGGTGCGGGAGCCTGGGCTACGATTTCCCGCTGGATTTCGCCAAAGGGCACGATGAAGAGCTTGGAATGACACTGATACGCAGTCAAGGTTTGAACGAGATCGCTGACCTTATCCTCCGAGTCCCGGCTCACCAGCGGACGTCCCGAAAAATGGACAAAGACTGCGTTGCAACCCCGTTTCATCATGCGATAGGCCGCCACCGGTGAATCGATCCCCCCGGACACCAGACAGGCAACCTTCCCGCTCACGCCGACAGGCAGTCCGCCAGGGCCGGGGAACTTGTCCAGATAATAGTAGGCATCTTTCGCCAGCATCTCGACGTAGATGATCAAGCCCGGGTCGGTGAGCCTGACCTTCTTGCCTGTGAGGTCGCAAACATACTTGCCCACGGCTTTTTCGACGTCCATCGATGTCAGCGGGAGACGTTTATCCGCCCGCTTGGCGGTCACACGAAAGGTGTCGAAGGCCCGCTGCTTGACGGCGTTTACGATTCCGCGGGTCAGTTCGCCGAGATCAGGCTTGAGCAGGTTGAGTGGCACGGAATGCGCGAGGGAAAAGTTCGCGATGCCAAAGATGAGCGCCAAGCGGCTTCTCGCGGCTTGATCGCTGATGTGTTCAGGGAGGACGATGCGGATCCGGCTGCGCAGACTCTCGATGCGTGTTGCGCCAAGATCCTTCAACACGCTGCGGATGTTATGGATGAGGCGCTGCTCGAAAAAATCCCGGTTTCGGCCTTTGAGAGCAAGTTCGTGATAATGAACGATGACGCAGCGCATCTGTGGGCATCGGGCCTTCGCTTCAGTGATGTCCTTTTAGTTCCAAAAACTTCTCCGCGTCGATCGCCGCCATGCAGCCTGTTCCGGCCGCGGTGATCGCTTGCCGGTATATCGAATCCTGCACATCGCCTGCGGCGAACACGCCCGGCACACTGGTTGCCGTGCCGTGCTTCGTCACAATGTAGCCCTTGGCGTCCATGTCCAATTGTCCGGCAAACAAGGCCGTATTCGGGCGATGCCCGATGGCCACGAACACCCCGGAGGCGGGCAAAGTCGTCGTCGTTCCCATCACCAAGTTGTTGAGCCGCACGCCGCTGACCGTTTCCTCACCGAGAATATCTTCGACGACCGTATTCCAAATGAAAGAGATCCTGTCGTTCTTAAAGGCACGATCCTGCATAATTTTGGAAGCCCGGAGTTTATCCCGCCGATGCACGACGTAAACTTTAGTGGCAAACTTTGTTAGAAAATTCGCCTCTTCCATCGCGCTGTCTCCACCTCCTACGACCACCAACTCCTTCCCACGGAAGAAAAATCCGTCGCATGTGGCGCAGGTGGACACGCCGTGCCCGGTGAGCCTGGCTTCATTCTTGAGTCCGATCTGGATGGCGGAGGCCCCGGTCGCAATGATCACGGTTCGAGCTTCGATCGTTCGTTCATGGTCCACCGTGATTTTTAAGGGACGGGTACCAAATTCTGCGGCGCTGACGTCACCGGTCAGAAAGTCCGTCCCGAACCGTTCAGCTTGTGCCCGCATTTCTTTCATCAGGTCCGGACCCATGATCCCTTTCGCGAAGCCGGGAAAATTTTCCACTTCGGTCGTGGTAGTCAACTGCCCGCCGGATTGCCAGCCTTCAACCAGCAGCGGAGCGAGATTGGCTCGAGCCGCGTAGATGGCCGCGGTCAGGCCAGCCGGACCAGAGCCGACAATGAGGACGTTGCGCATACAGTCAATCTAGCACAGCAAACCACGGATTACACAGGGCGGTCGCCTGCACGGAAATCTCGAAGGAGCCGGCGGATCTCCCTGCTCAGGAGAGACTTGCTCTGGGTGCCATCCAACACGATGTCGGCTCGACGTGCCTTCTCCGCAAGCGCCATCTGGCTACTGATACGCTGAAACGCCTGCCGCCTCGTGAGGCCGTTGCGCCGCTTCAAGCGGGCGACTTGCGTTTCACGGTCTGCAGTGACCACGATGATTTTATCCACGCGCGTGTTGACACCGGCTTCAAACAAGAGAGGCACTTCGTAAATAATGATTGCATCGGGAGTGCGTCTGGCAATGCCATGCGCCCGGCGTTGCTGTTCGCGTGCTACCCGTGGATGAATGATTCGCTCAAGGCGCCGGAGCTTTCGGCGGTTGTGGAAGACAATGGAACCGAGAGCATGACGATCAATCGTCCGATCTGGCAGCAGGACTCGCTTGCCAAAAATTTTCACGATTTCGCGCCAGGCCGGTTTTCCGGGCTGGACCACGTCACGGGCCAACTGATCGGCATCGATGACGGTGGCGCCAAAGCGTCTAAACATGCTGGCGACCGTGCTCTTTCCCGTTGCGATTCCTCCCGTCAATCCCACGAGAATCATGCGGCGAAGAATACCATGTGGGTGTCGAGAAAGTCGTTGAGCAGCCTCGAGCATACGATTGACTTCGGACCGGCCCCGCCTGTATGAACGTGAAGATTATGCTGATGCGAACAATCGGCTGTCTGACCTTGTGGTCTCTTGTTGTGTGCGCTGTCGTGCACGCAGAGAGCGGCTCTGCGCAGGCCCCACGGACGATCGTGGTCGCTTTGGATGGGAGCGGTGACTTCCGATCGATACAGGAGGCCGTCGATGCGGCGGCAAAGGGCGACACGGTCTTCCTCAAGCCGGGGCGCTATGAACAGGACATCACGATTCACAGCAAGGATCACGTCAAACTCATTGGAGCGGGGCAAGACAAAGTCACCTTGGTCGGCCGTGAAGATTTGGTGGGAGTCCTTCATGTGGGCAAATGGCCGTACGGCGCGACAAACATTGAAATCAGCGACATGACGATCAACGAGCATGGCGGTCATGCGGTGGGGCTGTTCAACGGCCGGGGCCTATTGCTCAAGCGTCTCACAGTGAACGGCATGCTGTTCACTCAGCAGGTCGAAGACACGCGCATTGAAGACTGCACCATCGGAGGTAGTGAGACTACGGGTGTGCAGTTTGCGGACTCTCAAGCAGTCTTGGTCGGTAATTTCATTCATGACAATGACCACGGGGTGAACGTCGCGGGCAAATCCAATGTTCGTCTGGAACGAAACGTCATCACCAGAAGCCTGTTCGAGGCCGTAGTGGTCAATGATCGCGCCAAGGCCGTGCTGGTCAGCAATACGCTGGTCAAAAACGGGGGCGGGGCGGCCTTTCTTGGCCAGTCTCAGAGCGATGTCAGTGGTAATGTCGTCGGCCTCAATCGAGTCGGGTTCCTCGTCGCGTCGTCCAGTCGAGCGGCGACCTCGTATAACGCGCTATACAATAGCGACGGTGATTATCTCCGAGAAGGAAATCCCAATCAAATTGCCCCCGAGCTCAAGGCGCAATCGGACATCACTGGCGATCCGTATTTTGTCGATCCCGCAAAGGGTGATTTCCGACTCCGCGCAGACACCCCGTTGCGAAAAATTGGTTCTTTCCCGTTTCTTGGCGCCCTTCCTCCTGCTGAGTAAACTACTTAGTATTCAACGGCTTATGCTGCTGGCCTGGTTGCTGCCATTTCGTGTGCTAAGCTATCAGTATGCCAGGTGTCGTAAGGACTGGCGTGACAATTCGAAACGGGTCATAGGTAGGAGGCAAAGCGTGGCTAGCTACAAACAAGAGCTTGAGAAGCGCGGGCCCGAAGGTATCCCATCTCTCGATGACATTGAACCGGGGAAAATCTGCGGGGCCGTCATTCCCATGTCTGAACGCGCACAGACTCAGATGCGGGATAGCATCGAAGTCATCGATTATCTCTTGAATCAGGAACGTGTTGTCTGGAGTTAAGCACCGCATCTTTCCCCTCGTCACGGTAAGCTCCCCTTGACACTTCTTCCCTCTTCGTAGTCTTCTTGCCCTGTCCGTCCACCTGCTCAAGAGGAGATGCCTGCATGAAATTTCTGAACCGTCTTCGTCTATTCCACTCATACGCGAGTGTGTTTTTGATTGCGACCGGTCTTGTCATACTCGTCTGTCCCTCGTTCTCATTTGCAGATGAATTACCGAAAGAAGCCGTATTGCCGCTGGCAATGGCGAGCAAGGCGGCTCAAGCTGCCATGGAAGCCTGCAAGAAAGACGGGTATCGCGTCAGTGTTTCTGTTGTGGACCGAGCTGGTGTTTTACGGACTATGGGACGGGCCGATGGAGCCGGGTCCCATACGGTCGAAAGCAGCAGGAAAAAGGCCTATACGGCTGCAAGTCTCCGCCGGGCGACGACGGAACTGGCAGAACTGATCGGGAAGGTTCCGACGCTTCAGTCGCTGAGGGAGATGAATGACGAAATCCTCATACTTGGCGGCGGTCTACCTATTGAAATCGGCGGCGACGTCGTGGGCGGCATCGGGGTGGGCGGTGCGCCGGGGGCACATCTGGACGATGCCTGTGCCCAAGCGGGACTCGATGCTGTCGGGGCGGCTCCCAAAGTTCCAGCGGTCAAGTGATCGGCAGCTGGGGTAGGGGCGGCCTGCTTGGCTGTATCGGGCTCCTCAATGGATGTAACAGCGACGTGCCTGTTTCTGCGGTTACTCAGGTGACGCCTCCCGGATTCATCGTCAGCGTCACCCGCATCGCCACGCATCCATTCTTGTCCCGTTTCAATCTCGCACTCACGGTGCGTACGGCTGGTGGCTGTGCAGCGACCAGCGAGCTGTTTCCGGATACCGGCGGTGTAAGCCGGCGCAATCTCTATCTGACTACATCGGACCGGCTGTACGTGGTTGGGCAGTTCGATGTGCGCCGATTCGACCCGCAGAGATGTCTCATCGAACTAGTCGAATTCCGCTCGGTGGAGGACGGCCTGAGGTTCATTGGCTCGTTTGACACCGATCGTTCAGGCCAATGGGCGTTTCAGACAGCCAGCGCGCAGGCGGAACGTCCGTTCGAGCCGCTGTGACAATCCCTTCAAGGCGATGCCATGTACCACTCAAGGTTATGATGGACCAACAGATCGTGGGATACCACCAAGATGAGGTCGGGGATTGGGTTGCGGACCTCGCATGCGGACACGGACAGCATGTGCGTCATCACCCACCTATGACAAACCGGCCTTGGGTGTTGACTCAATCCGGTCGAGACCAGCATCTGGGCACCATATTGAACTGTCAGAAGTGTGAAGAGACTCAATATTGAAGCATTTCTATTCGATCTGCTTTCCCTGGACCGGCACCTACTCGTCCGACTTGATCAGATCGTGCACGGATGGGCTCACCGCCTTGCGGTGGCCGGAGGTATACGGTCCAATATGGAAACGGGTCAGCTCCGGCTATTGGCAGGGAATAACCGTCATCAGCGTGTGAGAGTGGCTATTGCGTCGGGAGGACGAACAAGCAGGTCTAGGCCAGGCCGGTGCCAGGGCACGAGGCGAGGCCCGCGGTATTGATACCCGTCTATGACGGGGTCGTTGTCCAAAAGCAGCGGGGTATCCAGATCGAGGACCTCGAAGCCTTTTACACCGAGCACCAGGCTGAATGAGCAGCCCATCGCAATTCTCGTTTCGACCATGCCGCCGACCATGAGTTTGAGGCCGGAGCCGAGGGCAAACAGGGCGATTTCATGAGCCTCTAGGACACCCGTTTTCATGATCTTGATGTTGATGTAATCCGCCGCGTGCCGGTCAACCACCTGCTTTGCGTCCACGAGAGACCGGACGGATTCATCGGCCGCAACGGGAATACCCGTCTCTCGCCGAATCGCAGCAAGCGACTCTAAGTCCTCTCGTAGGACCGGCTGTTCGAGAAGGACCAGCTTCCCCCCGAACCGTGTCACTCCTTTTGCGAATGCGAGACATTCCCGATGCGAGAATCCCT
>DASTQY010000156.1:0-5842 GCA_035761525.1 Nitrospira sp.
AGCAGTCCTATGACGTCCTGGGGGTGGATCCGGTCTCCTTTGGCCAACATGACGGCCCGCTCCATGACGTTACGCAACTCCCGCACATTGCCGGGCCAGGGATAGGCCACCAATTCAGTCACCGCCAAAGGATGAACATCGGTGACGTACTTGCCGAACTCCTTCGTATAGCGTGTGATGAAATGGCGCGCGAGCAGTGGAATGTCCTCGGTCCGCTCCCGGAGCGGGGGAACTTTGATGGCCATGACGTTGAGACGAAAGAAGAGATCTTTTCGAAATTCATTCCGTTTGACCTTTTCCGTCAGCTCCTGATTAGTCGCGGCAATAAAACGCGCACTGACCTTTTTCATCTGTACACTTCCGACCGCCCGCATTTCTCCTTCCTCCAGCACACGGAGCAGTTTGGCCTGCAGCGGAAGGGGGAGGTCGCCGATCTCATCGAGAAACAGCGTACCTCCCATGCCCCGCTCAATGAGGCCGAGCTTGTCTCCCACGGCGCCGGTGAAGGCGCCACGCACATGGCCGAACAACTCGCTCTCGACTGTGCCTTCCGAAAATGTCGTACAGTCGACGACCTGGAACGGACCGTTCCGCTCGGCGCTCCGTTCATGGATCGCCCTCGCGATGAGTTCCTTTCCCGTTCCGGTTTCTCCGACGATCAAGGTCGTGGACTGGACCCGGGCCGCCGCGTCGATCATCGCGGTCACATTTTTGAACGCGGGACTCACGCCCACCAGTTCCTTGAACGGAATGGCTTCTCCGATCTGCGGCGGTTCATAACGGAACAGGATTTCTGAAATCCGCATGGCACGATGAATGCGTGCGGCGAAATCGAGTTTCTCGAACGGTTTGGTCACATAGTCGAACGCACCGCACCGCATGGCTTCGACCGCTGTGTCGACCGTGTTCACCCAACTGATGATGATGACCGGGATCCGCCGATCCCTGGCTTGTATGCGTTTGAGCAGCTCGATGCCGCTCAGACCGGGCAGGCGCACGTCCGTGATCACCAGATCGATGCGGCGTTCGTCGAGAATGGCAAGCGCGCCTTCCGCGCGAGCCGCGATGACCAACTCGACGTCCTCATCGTCTTCACGCGGCAATTCTTCCTCGACCGTCCGGAGGAACATCTCCACATCGCCGCCGTTGTCTTCGACCAGGAGAATCGTAAAGACTTTGTGCGTTGCACCGTTCATGTGAAAAGCTCCTTTGCTACTTCGGGCATGCACTGTCGGTCTGCCGGTTGCTCCCCTTCTCTCCCAGCTCGAGTGTCCGGTGGCGGCTTCAGATAGGAAGTGCGGGGTGGAACCGGAAGCTGCACGTAGAATGTGCTCCCCGCCCCAGGTAATGAATCCACCGTGACAGATCCTTTGTATTGCTCTACCACCGTCTTGACGATGGAAAGACCGATGCCCGATCCCGCCACACCCTCCGTCCGTAGCCGTACGAAGGGAAGAAAGATCCGGTCCAACATGGTGGCATCGATTCCGACGCCGTTGTCCCGTACAAAGACTTTCGTGCCGCGCTCATCGTCCAGCCATCCGATGTGGACATGAGGGTCGGCTTGTCGTCCCATGTACTTGATGGCATTGCCGAGCAGATTCTCGAAGATCTGCTTGACATGAATCCGTCGACAGAGCAGTTTGGGCAGATCGCTCGCAATCGTCACTCGAATTCCTTCGGTGTGGCCGTCTTGCTCCAGGAAGGAGAGGATCTCGCGCACGACGGAGCCCACGTCCACGCTTTCCAGCGGAGCCGGCTGATGATTAATGCGCGCCAAATCCAACGTGCGCTCCGCCAGCGTCGCAAGGTCTTTCCCTTCGTTCTTGATCCAGGCGAGGTATTGCAACCCTTTGGCATCCAAAAGCCGGCCGTAATCACGCTCGATCCAAGACGCGAATTCGGCTACGCGGCCGGCTGGCGCTTTGACCTCGTGGGTGA
The DNA here is from genome assembly GCA_035761525.1 of Nitrospira sp. Classification (GTDB taxonomy): domain Bacteria; phylum Nitrospirota; class Nitrospiria; order Nitrospirales; family Nitrospiraceae; genus Nitrospira_C. The sequence continues at coordinate 1,942 of DASTQY010000156.1, forward strand.
GCTCAGCGACCTGCCGCTCAACCGCGCACAATTGCTTTTGGAGGACTTGAGATTCGGATTCGAGCGCGTCAAACAGATGCGCATTCTCCATCGCGACTGCAGCGTGAGAGGCAAATTGCTGGGCCATCCGGATATCCCATTCTGTGAATGTTCTCATCCGGACGGTGCTCAACAGCACCAAGACCCCGAGGCATTCATGAGGACCCAGCAACGGCACGCCGAGAAAACTCTTCGCGTGAAACTCATCCCGAAACCGCATCGGACCGTCCTTGTAGGCCGACACGTCCGCGACGACGACAGGCTCCTTGGTATCCAGCGCCTGATTTGAAAACGGCGTTTCTTCCAGAAGCAGTATCTGTTTGCGAATCCTGTCGAACGCCTGCCCTGACGCCGCCTCCACCAGCCAGCATTCCATTGTCGGATGACGCACCATGACGACGGCTAGGTCCGCTTCCAATGACTCCGCGGCCCGATCAGCGATCCGGCGCAGGACGTCCTCCAAGCCTCCAGGCCCCAGCATGGCAATCTCCTGTCCCGTCGCGTGGAGGTTGTTGAGTTCGCCGATGTGATGTCGGATGGTTTCCGCCATGTGCTGAAACGTCCGGGCTAACTGGCCCAGCTCGTCGTTCGAGTGCACTTGGATTTCGGCATCGAATGCGCCCGCAGCCAGGCGGTTCGCGCCTGCGGTCAGATGCCTGAGCGGTTCCCGCACGAACCGGTTCAGAAACACAATTGCCGCAGTAATCAGTGCCAGAAAGGCGACCAAGGACCAGATTTGCCGTTGCCGCAAGGTCTGCAACCGCGCGGCAGTCTCCTGTTCCATGAGCTTGACGAACTGGTCCCATCCGGCGACAAAATCATCGGCCTGTTGCAGGTAGTCCTGTGCGGCAATCGAAGCGCCATCGCCCCCCAGGGCTACCTCAAGGGCAGGCTTCAGCCGCGTCGACCAGCGATCTTGAAGCGCTTGGAGTTGGGCCGAGAGAATAGGATTGTTCGATGCAACCGGACCGTGCTGCAGAGTCCCGAAACGCAGGCCTTCTACCACGCGTTCGAAGTGGCTCATCTCGACTCGAATTGCCACGCGGTTCTGTTCGGAAGGCGGAAATCGTTCAAGGAGGGAGGCGAGCTTGTAGATCCGCATGCGCTCGGTGCCAGCCTGCTCGATCGCTTTAGTGAGGCCGGTCAGTTGCCCGGTGAGATTGGACGCGGTGACGAGGTACGTGGAGCCCGCCAAGGACAGTAGAACAAATAACGCTCCAATCTTTAGGAGAATGGAGTGCTGCCAGCCTGATAGCCAGCCACAAGATGTGGATTGTATCGCCGCCATATGCAGCGACTCCAAAAAACCCTAGGGTATTTAGGTCAACGGATACATCCCACCGATCGAAAGCCTTCTCCTGAGCGAAGGTCCGAATACTACCGCTATTTCGGCCGAAAATGCCAGTAGGACCTATCCACTGATTCGCTAGGCTGGGCCACCTATAAAACGGCTAGTAAGCAGTATTGATGAGCTCTCCAGTGCTATTTCATCAGCACGATAACCACGATGGTAATATTGGTTTGACCTACGGTTTGTGAGTTCGCTTTTCTTCCAGTACCGACCATATATCCTTTATCTACACGAGCCGGTGAATTGAGCCTGCCATTAAAGACTGTTAAAGTTCCACTCCAGAGCGGCCACACTCTTCCGAAGTCGGACGAAAAAACCTTTTTACGTGGGCGGGGTCTATTGCGGGGTGAGGTGCGATAAGTACGCCTCCAACCACTCTTGCCTCAGGGATAGCCGTCTGGCCGACTATCAGTCAGTCAGAGGAGGGTGGGGCCATTTTTTGGAAAAGGGGTGTCACCTACATGGCCGCTGCCAGTTAGGTAAAGAGGAATACAGAAGGTTCGCCGGTCACCGCTTGCCAACCCTTGTAGAGAGCAAAATCCTAGCTCGACCCTGGGAATGTTACTAATGGGACGCGACATATGCTTGCTGTATTACAGATGAGTAAGAGGCTAGCGTCATGCATAAATGTCGCGTTCTGCTTGTCGATGATCATGTGCCAATCCGCATCGCTCTACGTCGCGTGCTCACCAGTTATGACAACCTTCATGTCGTGGGAGAGGCCTGCGATGGCAAGCAGGCAATAGAACTAGTTCCTGTCTATCAGCCTCATGTCGTTCTTATGGACTTCTACATGCCGAGGATGAACGGCATTGAGGCTGCGCGCATCATGAAGGAATCCTGGCAAGAGATAGCAATTATCGGAATTTCTACGGCACCGGATACGTTCATAACCGATGCCTTCGTGAAGGCCGGCGCTTTAGCAGTGGTGTCGAAAGACCAAGTTGATCATCTTTATTCCACAATTCAACAAGTTTTTTCCCACAACATTAGGGGAAACATAGGCCCTCTCCATCAGTGAAAACGGTCGACGAGCCAGAAGTGTTGCCTCCCTGGCCAATCTTATACACTCAGCGATACCTGATGCCACAGGACTGAGTTTAGACTTGTGTACGCGAAACAGGAGTGCCTTATCGGGGGCCTTTCGGTAGCTGGCCTTTGCGTTCAAGCTCAGCGACGTGGTCAAGCAGCAGTTGGACGACGTACTGTTGGATGCTTTGCCCCCCGCTTAAGGCGGCCGCAGCCTTCAGTTTGTTCACGAGATCATTTGGGACATTTCGTAAATAGAGCACCCTAGGAGTAGCCATCGGGGGAGCGATGATACCGCACTAACTCCGGGCAACACAAGCTCACTTTACTTGCGGACTAGCAAAGATTAGGATGTGCTAGCAACTGACGCATTGCTGTCTTATATGACGAAGCAAGCAAAAGCGGATGATCGCATGGCTAAGAGCACCAAGCCTGACTTTCTAAGAGAGGCACGACTCCAAGACTGCCTGGTGTTTTTGGATAAACTGCGCAAGAGCGGCGTGACAAACATGTTCGACATACGGCTAACACTACGCGCTGCTTTCCCCGATCTCACGACGAAGCAAGCTGCTGAAGTGGTGGCTTACTGGATGCGCACCTTTACTGCTCGTGCACACCGAGAGGCCTCATGAAGATCCTCATTACGACAGCTGATTGCGTCACCATAACGTTCGCGACATGGCAACCATTGGTGCCCGGCCACCTTCGCGACAGGGTGCGTTTTACTGAGCCTAGTTGAACGACCGCGGAGATATGGTAATCGTCACACCTTCGTGTCCGTCCACCTTCAAGTTCAGTTGGCCGTTGCTACTCAGATACCGCAGTGCGTTAAAGACCTCTCTTAGAGATAAATCTGGAAGGAGGTGGGCCACATGTCTCATCTGGCACCCTGGTGCATTGGCTATTATTTCAAAGATGCGATCAGTAATGCTCTGACCCAATGTCTGCATGATGATCTCCTGACAGTTTAGTGGGCAGAAGCGGTGCGGCCTTTCGGGCGAATGTTATACAATAGGCTTGCGCTAGGGTTTTGGATAGATGGGACTCATACTTGGGGCCTTTTACTATGCTCCCTGGAATAATGAGAGGGGATTTCCATAGTGGGGGATGCGGCGATGACGGCAAGGGAGTGTTAACGCTTGGCAAAGAGTCGTGCTAGTGGCGATAAAGGGACGAGTGGCGGGAGGCCACCATTGCGATAGGGAGGTGGCTGCATAGCGGACTGCCAGTCGGCCAAAGACACATACAAAAGCAGAATAAAACGACAGGCGAGGGGCGCTAGTTGAGAATAATAGTTGCCCACTAGCCATATTGAACTCGAAGCCAACCGAAAGGCATCCACACGTTGCTCACCTGCCACTTATGCCACCCACTGAAGCAACTCCCCCAGTCGTTCTCGCTCGCTTGAGGGTATAGACAGGAACTGGAGACCAAAGTCCTTTTCACCCACCCATTTTACCGCCGCTCGTTCCACAACAATGG
>DASTQY010000157.1:0-4208 GCA_035761525.1 Nitrospira sp.
CTCGGGATTCCGTGACAGGGCTCCTTGCCAACTTTTGCCTGGCTCATGTGCTCTTGTTGCATATCCAACATCCGTCTAGGCTATGGCTGTCGGGTGTACACGATTTCCATCATCTTCGTTTCCTTGCCGCCCTTGTGGGCACCGTACATGTCGAACGTCTGGTGATTGTTGTCGACGATCTTCCAGACTGCACGATGCGTCATCTTTCCTCCGTCCGGTTCCGGGTGCGAGCCTTTCAGCGTGATGGTCTTCCCGTCCGCGCTTGCCGTCCCTTCCATGATAAAAATCCCCGTCCCCATCGAATCCATCCAGGCCGTTACGTATTTCTTGGTCATATTGTCGTACGCGTCGATGCCGATGCCTGTGAAGGGTTGGCCCATCATCTGGGCATTGTATTCCTGGTAGAGAAAGCGTCCGTCGAGCAACATCTTCATCTCGGCGGTGCCGGTGGATTCCGTCGGCGGCTTGCCCGGCTCCATCCATTCCTTGCTCGTGGTGGTCCAACTGCCCGCCAAGGTTGCGAATAGCTTATGTGGTTCGCCTGGCATGGCCATTTTCTTCCAGAGTTCCATCATGGCCTGCTGGTCCATCGGCTTTCCTGATTTCTTGTCTTTGGCCATGAGCGGAGATGCGAGGGAAAGCACGAAAAGAGCCACGAGAATGCTGACCGAGAAACGCATAAAGACCTCCTGGGGTTAGACGATGGTTTCCAAATTGAGGAGGGCGATCAGCCCTCTTGCTCACTCACTGTTTTCAGGTTCGCCAACCCTTGTTCGAACTGTCGACCGACCACCTTCTTCATGCTGAGAAAGAGACTCGTCAGGTTGGCCATGTACGGTTGCGGGCATGAACGGAACAATCGTTCTGTCGACGCCTTGATCGTGGCCGACCGCTCGATACAGACGAATCGGCTTGCATCGCGGCAGCGACAAGCGTCACCCCAAATCAAGATGACGACGGCCATTTCGATAAAGGAGAGCATAAAGGGCTTACCGTGCCTTGGCGGCTTGCGCCCGAACGCGGTTTTCCTGCTCTCGGAGTTCCGGCGTAAAGTCTGCACCGAAATCTTCCGCCTCGAATACTTGACGAATCTCGATCTCGCTGTCTTCGTTGTGCGGGTTAGGGCAGCGTTTGACCCATTCGATCGCTTCCTCCTTGGAGTTGACTTTCCACAGCCAGAACCCTGCGATCAACTCCTTGGTCTCGGCAAACGGCCCGTCACTGACCGTGCGCGTGCTCCCCGAAAACTTTACTCGTGCCCCTTTGGAGCTCGCCTGAAGCCCTTCACCGGCGAGCAAGATACCGGCCTTCGCCAGTTCCTCGTTGAATTTTCCCATCTCGGACAGCAGCTTTTCATTGGGCATCACGCCGGCTTCCGACTCCTTGGTGGCTTTGACGATGATCATGAAACGCATAGCGGAAACTCCTTTCTCGTAAGTTCTAATCCGGCAGCCCTGGCTTCTCATGCTAGTCGAATGAAGCAGTCAAAATCGACAGAGGTCAGTGAAACAAATCTGCTACGGAAGCACACCTCGAAAAAGACCTAGACGTCAGGATCTCCGCCGGCCGACAGGGCTACCCAGTAATAGTCCACTTCATCTGTGTCGCGCAGTCGACCTGAAACGAAACGGCCTCATTGAAGGTGAAGATCGGCCCGCCATTGGGGGCGACGAATTCCAGCCCATCTATTTCAAAGGTGGCCGTCTTCACCGAGTCTTACGGCCGTCGGGAAACCTGAGCTCCAGCGTCACCGTATCGCGTGATCGTTCCCATGTTTGAATGCTTGAAGATCGAGAGATAGAAGCGCTCCGCCTCTTCGGCGTTTTCGATGAACCATAAACAGGGTGAAATTTTTGGCATCCAATGCTCCTTGGCTCCGCAGCTATGGACCAGGTGTCTAGCGGACAGTTGGCAGGCCGGGTACATCTCTGACGGGCCGAATTTCCACTGTGCCGATGCGGGCGCCAGGCACGCGGGCCGCGACAGTGATCGCTTCGTCCAGATTCTTTACGTCGATGAGAAAATACCCCGCCAGTTGCTCATGCGTTTCGGCATAGGGGCCGTCTGTCACCATGTGCTTATGGTCACGGACTCTGACACAGGTGGCTGTTGATGTGGGCTGTAGCGGCGCAGCTAGATATTGCCCCTTTGAGGCGAGCTCATGTGCAAGCCGGATCGACTCGTCCAGCATATTGGCATGTGTCGCTTCGCCCAGTTCTGTAAAGCTCCGTTCGTTGTGGAAGACGAGCAGCATGTATTTCATGCGATCCCCCCCGGTGGTTCGTCAGTTGACCCGTGACCTACTAGATAGTCGGCGTGAGCAGGAAAAATCGACAGCGCACGCAACCCCCCGGAAAGCGGTGAGTGTTCCAGACCATGCGACGGTATTCAATCTAACGAGCTGAGCCGCTGTTCCAGGAAACGTCGCTCTGGCCCCTGCTTGGTGAGCGCGAGGGCTCTTTTGTAGAAGGTCCGGGCTTCGGCTTGTCGCCCGAGTCGACGGCACATGTCAGCGCGGGCAGCGTGGGCAAGATGGTATTCCGTCAGTTCGCCTCGGTTCAAGATGTTTTCAATGAGCGCAAGGCCGGCAAGGGGGCCATCCCGCATCGCCACCGCCACGGCCCTATTCAGTTCCACGATTGGAGAGGGCTCGATTCGTGTGAGCACGTCATAGAGTCCAACAATTTGGGCCCAATCGGTTTTATCCGCCTCAGCCGCTTCGGCGTGCACGGCGGCAATCGCCGCTTGGATCGAATAGGGCCCGATCCGTTGCGTCGAAAGTGCCCGTGTGACCAAGGCCAGTCCTTCGGTAATCAGATCCCGCTGCCAGAGCGAACGGTCCTGATGCTCCAATAAAATGAGGTCACCATCGGCGGATGTACGCGCGGCCCGTCGTGACTCTTGTAACAGCATGAGCCCGAGCAATCCCCTCGTTTCCGCGTCCGGCAGCAACTCGACAAGGAGCCGCCCGAGGCGGATGGCTTCACCCGAGACTTCCGCGCGGGTCACGGCTTCCCCGGAGGATGCGGAATAGCCTTCGTTAAAGACGAGGTAGATCACGCGTAGGACGGCATCAAGCCGTTCGGGTAGTTGGGATGGCGCCGGTACTTCGTAGGGTATGCGAGCATCGCGTATTTTGGCTTTTGCCCTGACGATCCGTTGAGCAATCGTGGCGGGCTTGGTAAGGAAGGCATGGGCGATTTCTTCCGTTGTGAGACCGCAGACTTCACGGAGCGTCAGGGGAATTTGTGCTTCCGGAGACAGGGCAGGGTGGCAGCAGGTAAAGATCAGCCGTAAGCGGTCGTCGTCGATGTCCTGATCGTCCGGTTCAGCGTTCTCAGTGACAAGGCTCTCGTGCTCTCTCGCATAGTCGCTTAACGTCGCATCGTAGCGCGCGCGGCGTCGCATCGCGTCGATCGCCTTGAATCGGCCGGTCGACACGAGCCAGGCCCGAGGGTTGGCAGGCAAGCCGTCACGGGGCCATTGCTCCATCGCGGCAGCGAAGGCTTCATGCAAGGCCTCCTCGGCCAGGTCAAAATCGCCAAGGAGGCGGATCAGGGTGGCGAGTACACGGCGCGACTCCGCACCATACACTTCGTTGATCGCCTCACGCGCATTATGCCTCGCTTCTTCGCTCATGTGGACTGGGTCCATGTCGAGAGGGGATGCTGTGGATGACGACTAGCCGCCGGCCATAGCGCCGACGATCAAAAAAGGCTCTTCGCCTGTGGCTACCGCATCGGGTAGTAAGGCATCCGGCGATTCGTGAGAAAGGTCCTGCTCACACGCGAAGAACCTCACAAAGGCCCGCCGCCGTTTTGTGACGTGATCTCGGATGGTTCCACTCAGCATCGGGTAGCTTGCCTCAATGGCGTCCAGAACTGAGCGCTGCGTCACCGGTCCATGGACTTCCACGGTGACCTCCCCGGCGACGCGCGCCAATGTTCGTAAATGTGCCGGTAAGACGACTCGTATCATCGTGTGCACTGACGAGTTATTGCCTATGCAAAAAAAGCATCACCGGAGTCTACAAGCTTTTTCCGCGGCTGCCCACACCTGGGGATCAGGTTACAGTGTCTGAACTTCCACTGAAAGGACCGACGGCAGATCCCGGACAAGAGGCTCCCATGTGTCGCCGCCATCGGCGGATCCGTAGACCTGCCCGCCAGTGGTGCCGAAGTACAAACCGCAGGGATCGAGTGAATCCA